>CAYTVK010000001.1:0-27425 GCA_964441725.1 uncultured Candidatus Bathyarchaeia archaeon
CTCCGTGACTCGCTTTATACTGCCTCCATCTACCTCTGCTATTAATGCGCAGCCTCCTCCGCAGTCAAGGTTACAGGCTATAGGTACTTGTTTGGGGTCCATAATCCCAGAAATAACTGAACAAGGTTATTAGAAGTTACTGCTTCCACGCATCCACCATAGGGGGGGTAAAAAATCCGCCTTGAAAACAGCCTGATTTTACTAAAACCAACCCCAGAACAGCCCAGAATCGATCCAGAATAGTGTAAAAAACTGGTAGGGTAACGGGAAAATAATGACAAAAAACGCTTTGGTAAGACAATTTTAGATAGGAAAAAGCGGCTAGGTTACGGTAGCTCTATCGTCGCTTTGCTTCAGGTGCTCACCGTTATCTATGACTGCCTTCAGGTGCTGAGCCACCTTCCACACATCATGGTAGCTTATGTACAGCGGTATAGGAGCCAGCCTGATGATGTTAGGTGGACGGAAGTCGGGTATAACTCCACGCTCAATCAATGCCTGATTGATCTTCCACGCCTCCTTATGATAGACGCCAACATGCCCACCCCTTCTCTCACTAGCCCTAGGTGTAGCGATGCCGTAACCGTATGGCTCCTTGCTAAGCATCTCATCAATCAAGTACATCAGGTAGCTCGTGATCTTCAGGCTCTTTTCGCGGATATTCTCAATACCAGCCTCGCGAATCATCCTAAGACTGCCCTCAATAGGCGCGGTACTCAGCATAGTTATGGTGCCTATCTCCCAAGCTGAAGCCGTCCTAGCCGGGTCAAACTTTGTACGCATCTCGAACATGGTGCCTCTATTGTTTCCGAACCACCCCGCCATCCCAGGCATCTCCCCCCAGTGCTTCTTGTTCACGTAGACGCTGCCAGTGCTTCCGGGTCCACCGTTCATGTACTTGTAGTTGCACCAGAAGGCAAAGTCACTGCCCCATTCACTGAAGTGATGAGGCACAACACCAGTACTGTGGCTGCAGTCAAAACCCACGATGATGCCCCGTTTGTGGGCTTCCTCGGTTATCCGCTTCATATCCAGCAGTTGCCCGCTCTTATAGTAGACGCTGGGAAGGAGCGCTAATTGAACCTCGTCGCTCATCGCAGTTATGATGTCTTCTTCCTCGATAATCATACCATCACGGCTCTTCACAAGAATCAGATCCTCATCAGGGTCTCCGCCCTTGAGCCTGATCTCGGCGCTCAATGCGTAGAGGTCGCTGGGGAAGTTCAGTTCATCAGCGAGGATCTTCTTTCTTTTCCCCTCTGGCTGATAGAACGTAGAGACCAGTGTGTGAAGGTTAATCGTGGTGCCGCCGGTGATCACGCATTCATCCTTCTCCGCGCCTACCAGTGGAGCCTGAAGGTTGCCCAACTCCTCACCGTAGTTGATCCACGGCGTCTTTGCTCCTCCCCACCCCTTGATGCCGAGGGTCTTCCACTCCTCAATGACCCGCATCAGGGTCTTCTCAGAGTCCACGCTCATCAATCCGAGGCTGTTTCCATCCATGTAGATGGCGTCCCCGAGGGGATAGAATCTGCTCTTAAAACCAGCCAAAGGGTCCTTTGCGTCTAGTTCCAGCGCAAAGTCCTCGTCTAGCCTGTAATTCATCTTGTATCGGTGAAAGAGAGTATTATACGGCTTTAAGCACTACTAGACGTGAAGCAGGGTTACCTGCACCGTCTCGCCTGCAGTTATTTTTGTGTGGCCTATTGGTAGGATGATGAATCCGTCGGCGTTTGTCATGCTTGTGATGTCTCCGCTCTGTTTGAAGACCCTGTAAGCCGCGCCGTCTCTAAGCTCCACCGTGATGAACTGTTCCCTGTCGCCTTTGGATTCGAAACTTTCACCTATTGGCACATCAATTCTTACCCAGTGCTTGGGCTCAAGCCTCGCAAGTTTCCTCAAAGCAGGTAAAAGATACACGTAGCTGTTGTTCAGGCAGCTAGTTGGGTAGCCCGGCATACCGAAGATAAGCGTATCACCTACTTTACCGAACAATGTTGGTTTTCCCGGCTTTGTCTTAACCCCGTGGAAGTAAACCTCACCCATCTCCTCGATGGCTTCCCCGAAGAGATCTTTTACCCCTACGCTACTTCCGCCGCTGAATACACCCAAGTCATATTTCTCGGCGTCCATCAGGCTCTTCTTGATGGATTCAACCTTATCCTCCATGATCCCACACTTGAACGCCTCTCCGCCGTTCATCTCTATAACAGACGCAAGGGTGAAGCTGTTGATATCATAGATCTGACCCGGCTTCAACGCCGTACCCTGAGGCACAACCTCCGGACCACTACTGTATATAGCGACTCTGGGCTTCACATAGACCATGACATCAACGTAGCCGAGGGCCGCTAATGCGCCAAGCACCCCCGGCGTCACAGTTGTACCCTTTTCCAGTACCTTGGTGCCTTTCACCATATCTTCTCCAGCTGGAGCCATGTTTCCACCCGGCTCCACGCCTCGCTTGATCAACACAATGTCTCCAACTAGCTCGGTGTACTCCACCATGACCACCGCGTCTGCTCCATCAGGCATCGGGCTGCCTGTGGCGATCTCAAGGCATTCACCGTCTCCGATAGTTCCCTCATAGACTCCGCCAGTATGCTGTGCCCCTATTAGTTTGAGCTTGATGGGAGACTTTTCTGATGATTCTTTGGTGTCTCTTGCTTTTACCGCGTACCCATCCATGCTCGCCCTGTCAAATGGCGGAACGTTAAAGCCCGCCACCACATCCACTGCAAGGACTCGTCCCACGGAGTCCTGGATAGACACTTTTTCTGTCTCAGTAACCTGTTTTACGTTCTCAATGATTATCTTGATAGCCTCTTCTCTCGGCATCAATTCCTTGAATGGCTTCATCATCATCTTCGATTCAACTCCCAGAGCATGTGCCCTATACCGGGTAAAATTATCTCACTTAACGCCGTCCTCATGGCTCCCCTTGAGCCCGGTAAACAGAAAATCAACTTCTTATCTACTACTCCAGCTGTGGCTCGGCTCATCAAACCGGCTACTCCTACCTCGTTGTAGCTGAGACGCCTAAAGTGTTCACCGAATCCCGGTAACTCCTTCTCAAAGAGGCTCTTTGCTACATCTACCGTGTGGTCTACTCTGCCAATCCCTGTACCACCGCTGGTGATTATCACTGAGGCTTCACCCTCAACGGCTTTCATTAGCCATTGTCTGATCTTCTCAGGGTTATTGGGCTCTATTCCCCTAAGAGTCACATGGTGCCCCGCTTCCTCTATTAATTGTACAGCGAGTTTCCCCGTCTCATCGTCATCAAGGGTTCTGCTGTCGCTTGTTACGAGTAAAGCAAAGCTTGTATTGACCTTCTGGTCTCTTGGGTGGCTCATTCTCCCTTCCTCTTCTCAATCACATGAACATCAGTGATAACGGTATCTGGGTACTGTCCATCCTCATCTTTCTCAAGATACTTGGTCATATCCCAGATATTCAGCAGCGCAATCGTCACCCCTGTGAGTGCCTCCATCTCGACACCCGTCTGAGCATTCGTAACCACGGTGCACAGCGTCTCAACGTTATCATCCATAAGCCTGTACTCGACATCAACCTTGCCTATGGGGATATTGTGGCACAGCGGTATCAACTCCGGGGTCTTCTTCACGGCGAGAATAGCCGCGATCTCACCCACAGACAGCGGGTCCCCTTTCTTGATCCCGGCTTCCCTGATCGCCTTTATGGTTGTTTCTTTGAGCTTAATCTTGCCTGTGGCTGTGGCTGATCTGTAAACCACCTCTTTGCCTGATACATCCACCATCTTTATCGGGTCCTCACTCACGTTTCTCACCCTCCACCCAGAAATCCCCCTCAGGGCTCGTCTCCTTCTTCCATAGGGGCACCTTTTGCTTCAACTCATCTATCACATACATGCAGGCCTCAAAAGCCTCTCTGCGGTGCCCTGCGCTAACCGCTATGAAAACGATGTTATCACCGACATCAAGGTCTCCGTATCTGTGTATCACAGTGATCTCGTTCACACTGTATTTCTCGATGGCTTCAGCCCTTATTTCATTAAGTTGCTTCAAAGCCATTGCCTCGTAGACCTCGATATTCATCTTGGCTATCTTGCGGCCTTTGGCGTTATCCCGTACAGTGCCTATGAATGTAACGATACCTCCGGTATCAGACGATCTCACGGAGTTCAATGCTCCTTGGATGTCTATGTCTTCACGCTGAACCTTGATCATCTTATCCACCGCTCACAGGGGGGAAGAAAGCCACCTCATCGGTCTCCTCAATCACCTGATCCAGAGACCCAAAGCTACCGTTCACAGCCACCAGTACTTCCTCCTTGGCAGCCATCTTTGGGTAGAGTCCACGCACATACTCCCGTATCCCCTCAACAGTGATGCCTTTCTCTACGTCAAGTGTTTCATCCCGTTTACCAGTAAAATCCCTGAACTGCCCAAAGTAGTGTATATTGACCTTCATCCTTATTCCTTCCAGTATGGTTCCCGGCGCATCACGGCTTCCTTGAACGCCTCTATCAATGCCTCATGGGGTTCTCCGCTACGCATCAGTGATACAAATGGAACATGGTTATCCTCTCTCATTAAGCATGCCTTGAGCTTACCATCACTGGTTACCCTGAGCCTCGTACAGTAGGCGCAGAAGGTACTGTTATGCATGGGTCTCACTACTTCAACCTGTGCTCCATTTTTCAGATAGTAGATTTTTCTGCGATGCATCTCACGCTCAACTATCTTCTCAGAGCGCTCTGCGAGCATCTCCTCAACAGGCACCAAGTCGTAGTGCAGTTCATCATAGAACTCCGTCCCGTTCTCCAGCTCCTGAAACTCGATCAACTGGAGTATGGCCCCTGTCCTGCTGCTGAATTCTATGAGACTCTCTATCTCATCATGGTTTACTCCCTTCATCACCACCATGTTGAGCTTCACCGGAGTCAAACCACACCTGATTGCCTCCCTGATCCCCTTCTCCACCTCATCCCTTTGATCCCTGCCAGTGATTTCCTTAAACTCCGATGGATCGAGGCTGTGGAGACTGATATTCACCCTGGCTAAACCCGCTTCTTTGAGTTTGCACGCAAGCTCCTTTAATCTGCTTGCGTTTGTCGTCATGGAGACCTCCTCAACGTAGGGTTTGATGCGTCTCACTATCTCCACTATGTCATCTCTGAGAAGGGGCTCTCCGCCGGTGAGTTTTACGTATTTGATGCCTTGCTCGGAGGCTATCTTGACGATGTTCTCAACCTCATTTGCTGTGAGTTCCTGTCCTGAGTCGTGTTCGCCCTCTTGGTGGCAGAAGAAACAGTTGAAGTCGCATCTCTGGGTTAGACTGATGCGTAGGCTCTTGATTGGTCTGTTGTAGGGGTCTTTTAGGGTCAGGGTTCTTCGCCTCTGTTTTTTACTGCGGAGCATTATTTATTGTTATGCTAGACAGTACATATCGAATGATCGATATGAATAAATAAACATATCACATATTTTAGCGGGATAAATATGTCAGGATTCAACAATCAAAGAACAATCATGATTGTAGGGGCAATACTGATCCTAGTAATCGCAGGAGGTCTCTACTGGAACTATACCAAGCCAAAGCCGAAAGAGCAGCTCATAGTCTCAACTACCACAAGTCTCTACGAGACAGGTGTACTTGATGTCCTCAAGGCACGTTTTGAGGCTAACTATCCGCAATATAACGTGAGCTTCATCTCTCAAGGTACGGGTCTAGCTATCCAGACGGCTAAAAACGGTGACGCGGACATGATTCTCGTACACGCTCCATCGCAGGAGCTGGCGTTTATGGAGAGCGGCGACGGTGTTAACCGTAAGATATTCGCCTATAACTTCTTCATCATCGTTGGGCCAGAATCTGACCCCGCTGGCATAAAGGGAATGGACCCACTGGAGGCCCTGACCACTATAGCCGAGAAGGGGGTAGCAGGGGAAGCCGTCTGGGTCTCAAGGGGCGATAACTCAGGCACAAACAGTAAGGAGATAAACCTCTGGGCAGCAGCTGGACTCGACTTGGAGGCGTTGAAGGCTGAGAAGATAGCGAGCACATCTGATCCATGGTATATTGAGGCGGGCGCAGGGATGACTGCTACACTGCAGTTAGCAAACCAGAAAGACGCCTATACCTTGACCGATGTAGCGACATACCTCAAGAACTATGCCAATGGAAACATCCAGCTTGTGAAGGTTGTGGACAGTGGCAAGGACACTCTCAACGTATATAGCGCGATAGTGTGTAACCCCGAGAAGAACCCTCGTGGGATGTATGATGCCTCGATGCTGTTCGTCCGATTCGTCATAAGCGACGATGTGCAGAACATGCTGAAAACCTATGGACAGGATGAGTATGGCTCAACTCTGTTCAAGCCTTGGATTCTCGAGCTGGCTAACCCCAACTCACAGATTGTGCAATGGGTTGAGGAGTACGCCTACTTTGACGGCTCAGAGTGTCCATCAATGTATAGGTATCAACCGGGTGACCTATATCAATAACCTCAACACGTTTTGATCACTATGGGCTGGCAGACTATTCTCGCGGGGCTTTCTCAGGCAATCAAACTGATATTTAGCTTAGATAGGACAGTTATCGAGATAACCCTAAGGTCTCTTCACATCGCCACCCTTGCCACCATTCTCGCCGCAATTATCTGTATCCCCATCAGCGTCTTGATCACGATGAAGGAGTTCCGGGGAAAGAGTGGGTTGAAGTTCTTCTTCAACGCCATGGTGGGCATACCCACAGTGACCTTAGGTCTGTTCCTGTACAGCCTGTTCAGTAAGAGCGGACCCTTAGCCACATTGAGTCTGCTTTACACCGTGAGAGGAATCGCTGTCGGACAAGCCTTGCTTATATCGCCTATTATGATCACTTTCATCGTCAGCGCCATTGAGAGCAAGGATCAGGAGCTTCGTGACCTCGTTAGAACTCTGGGTGCATCAGAGTATCAGACGAGTCTAGCAGTTGTCAGAGAGGCGTACAGCGGTGTCAGCTTGGCAATAGTCTCCAGCTTTAACCGTGCCTTCGCTGAACTCGGTATCGCCATCATGCTTGGTGCGAACATCAAAGGAGTAACGAGGGTTCTTACAACTGCAATCGCTTTGGAGACCTCGAAGGGTGACCTTGGATTGAGCTTCGCCTTGAGCTTTATTCTCCTCTTCGTTGTCCTCGCATTAAACTACATTATCACTCGGTTCCAAGGAGGCGTATCGAAGTGACTAGATATTCGCTTCACGGTGTTACCAAGAACTATGGCAGTATTGAGGCTCTAAGAGGTATTGACCTCGATATAGAAGATGAGTTGCTGGGCATTATTGGTCACAGCGGAGTTGGCAAGACCACTCTTCTCAAGATTCTTGCCGGGTTAGAGAACCCAAGCTCTGGGACCATCAAATACAACGATCTGCCTGTTGATGCATCTAACATGGCCCAGCTGAGAAAAAAAGCCACAATGATATTCCAGTCACCCCTCTTCCTCAGGGGAGATGTCTTCACCAACGTAGCCTACGGGCTCAGGTTACGGAAAGCATCTGAACCAGCAGTCAAAGAGAGCGTTGAACAGGTGCTGGAGACTGTACGCCTACCCGGATTATCTGATAGAGACGCAAAGGAACTCTCCGGTGGAGAACAGCAACGGGTGGCGTTAGCCCGTGCACTGGTGCTGGATCCCGAGGTGCTTCTCCTAGATGAGCCAACTTCAAACCTCGATCCGGGAAACGCTAGTATCATCAGTGATGTGCTTCAGGAACAATCAGACCAGAGGGTTATCGTTATCGCGACTCATGATCTGCCTCAGGTTTCTCGTCTCGCGGATCGTGTGCTATTTCTCAAGGATGGGATTATCAGCGAGCAGGGTGCGCCTTCAGAGATGGAGGCAATCACACGCTACACAGAGAACGTTTTCTCCGGTATCAGCAGCCGTATCGAGGGTGTGAGCATCATAAACGTTGACGGCGTCCCTATCCGATTCACTGAACCGGTGGAGGGTAGGGTTTCCATTCACGTTCGCCCACAGGATATTATCTTGAGTAATGGATGGATCGAGACCAGCGCTAGGAATCAGTTCAGGGGTCCCATTGTCGGCGTTGAGGAGAAGAACGGTGTTGTGATGATCAGTGTCGATGCGGGGAGCGTGTTCCGTGCCCAGATTACTCGCAAGAGCTTTGACGAGATGGGGCTCAGCCTCGGTAAGGAGATCAATATCTCATTCAAGGCGTCCTCGGTTATCCTTCTCTAAGTGAAGCTATAATAGCGACGATGCATCCCCCATTTAAGATGAGTAAACCAGTTAAGGTCACGGTGTTTCCACGGCTTAACGCCAATATCTGCGGTACAGGGTGTGGTATATCCTGTACATCTTGTAGTAGTTGTGATCAAAACTGTGGCTTCAAAGAAACAGAGTGCGAGTTGATGGATGACCTCTACTTTCTATTAGAGGAGATTGTTTACTCCAAGTGTGATAAATGTGAGCTTGATTTCGTTGATACCTCTGATATTGATTACTCCATCGAGCGTCTGAACATGGTGCTTGTTACAAGCGGAGAGGAGACAGTAACCCACTACACCTACGGGGAGTACATGACCGAGTATGCCCCAATAATCGCTTTGAACAGCATGATAGTAATTAAAGGCAAGATACCTACAAGAGAAGAACTTGTCAATGCCTTTGAGAAGTTCAGCACTGGTCTTCTTTCATCTTCTGTTCCAGTGTCTTGAGTTCGCCTTTCTCACTTATCCTGATCTTTGTCTGAAGCCGAACCGGTATCCCTATTGATCTGAAGAACCCCATGAGGGCGGCTCCGTCGATTGCTTCCTTTATCTTTCCCGATTTGATTCCTTCAACAAGTATTTGTTCTATCTGAGGCATCAACTGTGGATACTGGTATGCGGCTGCGTTATACACTTCCCACGCCCTGTCTCCGAAGCATCCGTCTAGAATATCCTTGTTGGTGGGTTCCTTTGGTTTCTCTGGCTCAGGTTCAGCAGTCTGCTGTTCTTTCAACTGCTTGAGGAGAAGCTGTCTCTTCATCTCTTCTAGGCGTCTCTGCTTGATCCTTTCCAGTTCGTCATCCATGTCTTTACCGCAGCACAATAGCCGTTGGTATACGATTTATTCCTTACTAATAGCTGTGGGTTTTACGCCACTGATACGGATGCTGTTCAGAATAACCAGCAATGCTAGCCCCACATCACCCAGTACAACTGAGACCCAGAGACTGATAAGTCCAAAAGCCGCCATCACCACGATCGCGAGCTTCATCCCAACTGAGATGGAAATATTCTCCCTTATCCTGCTCAACGTGGTTCTGCTAAGCTTGTGTATGTAGTTCAGCCTGGTCAGGTCGTCTTCCAGTAATACGATATCAGCGGTCTCCAAAGCAATATCGCTGCCCAGTCTTCCCATAGCCACGCCTACATCCGCCGCTGCTAGAGCCGGCGCATCATTAATTCCATCACCCACCATAACGACTTGACCATATTGTTTGAGGCCCTCGATGGCTTTTAGCTTCTCATCCGGTAGAAGGTTGGCGTGGTATCCGTTGAAGCCTATCTGTTTCGCTATGGCAGCTGCTGTGGTCTCGTTGTCTCCTGTGAGCATCTCTACCTTCATGCCTTGTTGGCGTAGTTCTCGTACTGCTTGTTTCGCTGTTACTCTGCTCTGGTCCATTAACGCGATGAGTCCGATTATCTCGGTTTCCTTTGACAGAATTACAACTGTTTTTCCCTGCGTCTCCAGCGCTTGTATGTCCTTAATCGGGTACTGTATCCCGGTCTCGTCGTAAAACCTCTGGTTCCCTATCCTGTACTTCACGCCTTTGATCTCTGCCTCTACTCCTCTTCCAGATGTGCTGAGAAATTCATCAGCTTCATAGTGTGGCATCTTCCACTGCATCGCCTCATATTTGATGGCTTCAGCTATGGGGTGCTTGCTGTTCTCCTCAAGGGCTGTGGCTATTCCCAGCACCTCTTCCTTGCCCATACCGTATTGTATGATGTCTGTAACCCTTGGCTTACCCGTGGTCAGTGTGCCTGTCTTATCAAAGGCATAGACCTTTGCCTTGTTTATCTCCTCTATGAAGGTGCTTCCTTTGATCAATACACCGTTTCTACTCGCGCTTGTTATGGCTGAAACCATAGCCACTGGTGTTGCCAACGTCAATGCACATGGGCAGCCGATTACAAGTAACACGAGGCTGTTGTAGATGGACGGAACAAGTGGAGCACCCAGTAGAAAAGTCGGCACAGAGGCGTAGAGTATAGCCAGCACTATGACCGCTGGCGTGTAATACCTCGCGAAGCGATTGACGATGGTCTCTGTTGAGCTCTTTCTTCCCTCCGCTTCCTGAACCATCCGCAGAATGTTTGATAACATACTTTCAGAAGAAGCCCTAGTGGTCTCAACAGCGATGTAGCCATCGAGGTTGATAGAACCCGCGAAGACCTTATCGTGTTCCCCCTTATGGATCGGCATTGATTCACCTGTCATGGTTGACTGATCAACCGTCGTATCACCATCAACTACAGAGCCGTCAAGAGGTATCCTGTCGCCGGGCCTCACAACGAAAACCTCACCCGGCAGCACCTGATCAACAGGTAAAGATACTTCTTCCCCGTTTTTCCTGACCGTGGCTGTCTCTGGGCGTAGCTCCATCAACGCCTCGATTGCGTGTCTCGCCCTCTGAGACGCCATAACCTCAAGCTTCATAGATATGTCTTTTAGGAAAACCACCAACGCGCCTTCCTGGTAATGACCTATGACTGTGGCTCCTATGGCTGCAACGGTTACGAGGAAATCTATCCCTATCCTGCCTTTTAGCAGTCCTTTGAATCCGTTGATGGCCATATTGTAGCCTGACAGCACCATGGAGCCAATCAATATGATGTTAGGTATCGGTGGGGCTAGTCCGAGATAACTCATGACTATGCCTATCGCGATTAGCAGACCGATTATGATACTTCTCGTCCAGCTAATATTCTCGTGGATTTTAACTTGGTTGTGCTCACATGTTGAACAAGCAGTATCTTCTAGGGTGCATGTTGCGCAGGCTGGGTCTTCATCGTAGGTGCAACTTGTACATACTTCACCGTGGCTGTGTTGATGTTCTTCGTGGTGCTGGTGATCAGGCATTTTCTCTTTTTCTTCGAGCAACCTTGTTTTATTAATGTAATGCTATAAAAAGCGGGTTTTTTATTAGTAATTAATAAATTCATACCCTTGTTTTATTAAACCATGACTGTGATAAGCGTCAGCCTCACAAATGAGCTTCTGGACAGGCTGGACCGATTCGTAGAGGAATCAGGGTACAGCAGTCGCTCCGAGGCTTTACGATTAGCCATCAGAGATGTACTGAATGAATACCAGTTGACTAAAATGCAGCGAGGCGAGACCCTCTCAACCATCACCATCATTTCTGAGAGCGATGAGAGCAGCACTCATCTAGGCTTGATTGATCTCCGCAACGGCTTTGATGACCTGATCTTCGGAAACATGCATCTTCACATCGAGGGCGGATACTGTATAGAGATATTTCTCGTGAAGGGGCCATCAGACAAGATACTGAGCTTCGTAAGTAAATCCAAGGCCATCCGGGGAGTCATCGATGTAAATCACACGCTCACACCTATGTCCCGGCAGAGCTAATTCTTATAATCCGTTCACGCCTCTCTTTCAGCATATGTCTAATCATTCAACGTTCCATGTTCTGGGCAAGGACACCCAGAGACAGGACGGTATCGCAAAGGTAACAGGCAGGGAGAAGTACGCATCGGACCTGTCTCTTCCCCACATGCTCTACGCGCGGTTGGTGAAGAGCCCGTACCCTCACGCGAGGGTGAAGAGCATCGACCTGTCCAAGGTTACTGATCCCACGATTGTCACTCTTACCCCCAGTGAGGTGCCTGATGTTACATTCTGTCCACGGCTTGTAAGCATCCCCAGCAGCACCTACAAGGACTGGAAGGTTCTCAGCGATAAACCAAAGTACGTGGGAGAATCAGTGGTGGCTGTAGCCGCCGAGTCGGAGCTGGATGCCCAGCGGGCAGTCGAATCCATAACAGTGGAGTATGAGCAGCTACCAGCGGTGTTTGATGCCCTAGAGTCCATGAAGCCTGAGACTGAGCCTATTCACACCGATATTATGCTCGCGGATGACTGGATCAAGATAGAGAACAACATCGCATGCAGTCTCGACATCGTAGAAGGCGATCCGGAGAAGGGCTTCAAAGAGTCAGACTACATCATCGAGGAGACCTACAGGACCAATAGAAGGTACCATACCCAGATGGAGACAAAGAGCGTTCTTGCACGACCTGAGCCTGATGGCGGCGTCACTGTCTGGAGTACAACTCAGACCCTGCACAACACGCGGATACTGCTCCATGAGATATTCGGCATCCCCATGGGCAAGATTCGAATCATAAAGGTGCCTCTGGGGGGCAGCTTCGGTTCAAGCATACAGGTGAATCCCCCTATTCCAATAGCAGTAGCTTTGGCGTTGAAGTCTCAGAGACCGGTCAAGCTCAGCTACACACGAGAAGAAGACCTCCATGATCACAGCAGCTACCAGATGATATTCAAGCTCAAACTGGGGGCAAACAAGGAAGGCAAACTCACAGCAGGTCATCTAGACGCTTACCTAGACATCGGTGGGCATCAGGTTCAGGCATATCCGCTGCTCGGATGCGTAGTTGGCTGGTGGGTGAGCCTCTACAAGCTTCCCCACAAGAGCTACATGGGTAAGGCAGTCTACACGAACAAGGTACCAGCGTGTGCCTTCAGGGGCTACGGTAACCCGCAGATGACATGGGTCGTGGAGACCATGATGGATCAGCTTGCGGCGAAGATCGGAATAGACCCCCTTGACTTCAGGCTCAAGAACTACATCGGGGAAGGAGACCTCTTTTGGGGTCAGGGGCCCAGTGTTCAAAGCATCATCGAGAGCTGCGGCGTCGAGGAGATCCTCAAGACAGGGGCAGAGTTAAGCGGATGGTATGATCGCCCGAAAGCCGAAGAACAGACTGGACGATTCAGGCGTGGAATCGGCATGGGACGTGGCTATCACACCAGTAGCGCCGGGGCTCCTGTGCCGGGAAGCGTAATCGACTTCGGTGGAGCCATGCTGAAGCTAAACGAGGACGGTACCTTCGACTACATATCAGCCTTAATGGACCACGGTGGCGGTACAATGGATGCCAACGCCAAGATAATCGCCGAGGAACTCAGCGTACCCCACTACATGGTAAACATAGTACGAGCAGACACAGGCACAACAGTCTACGATGTCTGTACGCATGCCTCAAGGGGCATCTACAGCGGCGGAGGAGCCGCCCTAAAAGTAGCTGGACAGGTGAAGGAAAAGATCAGGGCAGCAGCAGCGCGGTCACTGGACGCTTATGGGCATGCTTTGAAGTTTAGATGGGACCCTGAGCGCCAGCAAGCGGTAGTCTATGCTGAAGGCGTTGAGGGGCGAGAAATCACGTTAAAGGAACTCGCTTACGAGATGAGGCACAAGAATCTTGGAACCATCGCTGCGGTAGATAGTTACAGGCAGCCAGCTTGTCCACCTCACTTCACAGGATACTTCGTTGAGGTAGAGGTGGATACGTGGACGGGGAAGGTCAGACTTGTCAAGGTTATCGCTGGAGCAGATATTGGCACGGTGATCAACCCCAAGCTGGCTATGGGGCAGATTCACGGAGGCTTCGCGCAGGGCTGGAGCATGACTGTAAACGAGGATACTCCCTATGATCCCGGTAGCGGAGACTTGTGGAATCATGGATTCTTGGCTGATTACAAGCTACCTACACCGCTGGACCTACCGGATTTAGATGACTTTTACGTCTTTTTCGCGGACACTTATGAGCCCACTGGGCCATTTGGTGCTAAGGGAATAGGTGAGGGTGCGTTGAACCCTGTGGCTGGGGCTATTGCAAACGCCATTCAGAACGCTATCGGGATCAAGTTCTACGAGCTACCCATTACTAAAGATAAAATTCTCGCTGCTCTGCGGGAGAAGGAGGCACAGCAATGATAAACATCAACAAGTGGAACACCCACATTATCGGGAAACCATTCCAGTATCATCAACCAGAGACAGTTGAGGAAGCCACGAAGCTACTGGCTACGCTTCCCAACTGCAAAATACTGGTGGGTGGAACCGACCTTGTGCCAAAGATGAAGCAGCGGCTACTGGAGCCAGAGCATGTGGTAAACCTCAAAAAGATACCAGAGCTCGTGGGCATCAAGGAGACCGAGAAAGGCGTATGGATAGGCGCAGCCACTAAACTCAGAGACATAGAGCAAAGCAAACTCGTTCAGAATAAGATACCACTTCAATACCTCGCCACAAAGACCATCGGCAGCGTCCAGATAAGAAACATGGGCACCCTCGGGGGAAACGTTTGCAACGCCTCTCCTGCAGCCGATGGAGCCCTTGGATTAATTACTCAGGACGCCACTGTGCATATCGCTGGATCGAAAAGGAGAAGGGATGTGCCCATCACAGGTTTCTTCACCGGACCCGGAGCCATTGTTCTTAAGAAAGATGAACTCGTGACCGGGTTCACCGTGCCATATATGGAGAAAGGTACAGGGTATCACTTCATCAGCATCGGCAGGACAGCGTTGGACATCAGCACCATCAGCCTAGCTGTAACCATCACCAAGAAAGACGGCAAAGTAGCAAAAGCAACAGTAGCATTAGGCAGTGTAGCTCCTACACCTCTCAGGCTACCTGAAGTAGAGGCGTATCTCATTGGAAAAGCCCTCTCTGATAACGTTATCATCGAGGCAGCCAACATGGTGAGTGAAGACATCAAACCCATCACAGACATCAGGGCATCAGCCGAGTACCGCAAAGAAGCATCCAAAGGCATGGCGATGGAAGCACTAAAAACCGCATGGATACAGGAGGCAAAACAATGAAAACCCACATAACCATAAACGGGAGACCACGAGACTTCGACATAGAACCCACAAAGCTACTGCTAAACCTGCTTAGAGAAGACCTTGGACTAACAGGCGCAAAATACGGGTGCGGAATCGGAGAATGCGGAGCATGCACAGTACATGTGGACGGAAAAGCAGTACTCGGATGCATGACCCTTGCAGTGGACTGCGATGGAAAAAACGTGGAAACCATCGAGAGCCTCAGCGAAGGCACCGAGCTTAACCCCATACAACAAGCGTACCTCGACGAGGGCGCTGTACAATGTGGGTTCTGTACGCCTGGATTCATCATGACCACCAAAGCTCTGCTTGAGGAGAACCCGGACCCATCCGAGGCAGAGATCAGGAACTATTTGAAGGGTAATCTCTGCAGGTGCACTGGCTACGTCAACATAGTGAGAGCTGTCCAGAAGGCAGCCCAAGATATGAGATGAAGATCGCCGCCATAGTTCTTGCGGCTGGTAAGTCTAGCCGCATGGGCTCAAACAAGCTTCTTTTATCACTCGATGGTGAATCCATCATAGAGCATATTCTGGATAATCTCTCAGAATACGAAACCATCGTGGTCACTGGGCACCGTAGAGAGGATATTGAAGACTTGGTGAAAACGCGTGGCGTGCAAACGGTGTATAATCCTGACTATGAGCAGGGTATGACAACGAGTTTTCAAACCGGGCTACGAAACATCGATGACGATGTGGACGCGGTTTTCATTGTACTCAGCGATACCTTCGGGTTCAGACCAAGTCTCCTGGATGAAATTGTGGAAAAAATGGAGTCAACAGGAGCCAAACTGGTGAGTCCAGTCTATGAGAGTAAACGTGGACACCCCGTACTCGTCTCCAGTGAACTGTTTTCCGAGTTCTTGAACATGAGCAGAGACAAGACCATGAAGGATGTTATCCAGCGACATGATGAGCAACACGAATACGTTGACGGAGACATCTGGACACGAATCGACCTAGACACCCCAGAAGACTACGAAAAAGTGAAGAAACTCTGGGCTAACCGCTAACCATTAGCCTGTCTCTCGTAATACCACCACTGCCTACCTGACCAACCAGCCAGAATCAAGCCAGAGCCAGCGGTAAGCTTCCCCACAACATCCATGATTCCCTCTGTGAGCAACGTGACTGCTAAACCTACGATGAATAAACCCAAGCCGATGGCGTAGTTTCTCTTGTAGGGCTTCAATGGTTATCCTCTTTTCTTCTGGATTAGCTCCGCTACGATGCTGATAGCGATCTCTTCAGGCGTCTCTGCCTCTATCTCCAAGCCGATTGGTCCCTTGATCTTCTCAACAGTGGTATCATCAAAGCCCTCTGCTATGAGCTGTTTCACATGCTCCTTTCGCTTGTTACTACTTCCCAGCAACCCAATGTACGCTGAGTCAGCCTTGACAGCATATCTTAGTCCATTGATCTCGAAATCCGTCTCACCGTGCAACATTGCAACATAGTCGCTGGGTCTTATCTCGACACTCTGCAGGCTATCAGGGTACTTTGTGTTGACTATCGTCATCTCTGGGAAGTTTTCAGCCGTAGCAGTATGCGCATCATCAACGATTATTATCGTGAATCCGCAATCCTTTGCGTATCTCGCCGCAGCCTGCGCTATCAAGCCGCTTCCCATTATGATCAATCTAGGGTCAGGTGTTATTGGGTCCATGAATATCTTCACCTCTCCACCGCATTTGCTATTGACGGGTATCATTCCTTCTCTAGTCGGAATACCCATCGCGAAATGATATGACCGGGGGTTGCCTTCCTTCATCACCTCAAGGGCTCTGCCTACAAGCAGTCGCTCCATCCCTCCCCCTCCAATAGTGCCGATGGCTTCACCTTTGCTCGTCACCAGCATCTTGGCTCCGGGGTCTCGAGGGCCTGAACCTTCCTTATAGTAGAGGGTGCAGAGGACAGCTGTTCTGCCGGCTTCTAGTTCCTCGTTGAGTCGTTTGATGATGTCCTGTTCACTCAGGTGCTATCCTCTCCGCTGCGTCGAGGACCGCCTCGATGATCTTTGTGAATCCTGTG
The DNA here is from genome assembly GCA_964441725.1 of uncultured Candidatus Bathyarchaeia archaeon. GTDB lineage: Archaea > Thermoproteota > Bathyarchaeia > TCS64 > TCS64 > RBG-16-57-9. Next base: position 16,981 of record CAYTVK010000001.1, read on the forward strand.
CAGCGGCAGATGTTACCCTCAATGCCTATTTTCACCTCATCGGGTGTAGGATGGGGGTTATCCCTGAGTAATGCGTAGCTGCTGATGAGCATTCCCGGTGTACAGAATCCACACTGTATCGCCCCGTTCTCGATGAACGCATCTCTGAGATCGATCATCATCGGGTTATGCTCAAGTCCCTCAAGGGTGGTGATGTGGCGTCCCTCAGCCTGTGGAGCCAGTATGATGCAGCTCGTCATGGGTAACCCATCGACCAGTACTGTGCAGGCTCCGCACTCGCCGTGTTCACAGCCCTTCTTGACGCTGTGTATTTCCAACTCGTTTCGCAGCATATCCGTTAGGCTCGTGTACGGTGTGGTCTCTGCCTCAACTTTCTTGCCGTTTAGCTCGAATGTCACTTTCATATAATTCACCTCATCCTCTCCATGCACGTCAGCAACGCTCTGCGCATCAAAACCGGGCACATGTCCCGTCTATACTCCTCTGTTCCACGTACATCGGTGATGGGTTTCACATACTCCCTTACCGCCTCAGACGCTTCCTTGACGTTTTCCATGGTTAGCTCTTTACCCTTGAGCATCTCCTCCACATCTGATACTCTGAGGGGTGTCATAGCTACGCTGCCGAAGGCAATACCAGCCTCGATACATACGTTTTCTTCTGCCTGAATGTACACGGCTGCGCTGACAACTGATAAAGTGAATGCCTTTCTCCTACCAATACGCTTGTAGGCACTGCTAGAATTTACAGGAGGCTTGGGCATCCTTATCTCGGTTACCAGTTCACTGGGCTCTAGACAGTTAATCTTGGGCCCTACGAACAATTCCTCGATGGGTAGAATATGCGTTGAGTCAGCAGACCTTATCTCGATCTCCGCGTTATGTACAATGAGTGGACACGCTGTATCCGCAGCGGGTGAAGCGTTTACTATGTTTCCCGTGATGGTTCCCCTGTTTCTTATCTGGGGGCTGCCTATGCGGCTTACGGCGTCATAGAGAGCCGGTACGCTGGCTGTTAATGGATTTGAGGCGACCTGACTGTGAGTCGTAGTTGCCCCAATCTTGATGTAGCCTTCCTCCTCTATGATGTAGTTAAGATCAGGAATCCTGTTCAAGTCAACTATATGGCTTGGATTGCACGCTGCCTGTCTCATGGATACCATGAGGTCGGTTCCGCCGATGATGGGTTTCGCCTCATCCAGCTCCGCGAGGAGTTCCAGTGCCCCCGCCAGAGTCACTGGGGCATGATATTCAAACTTGGGTATGGGGTTCATTGCTGGTCCTCCTTCAAAGCCTTATACAGTGTCCAAGGCCTGATGGGTATGGCGCTGAATCGTTTACCCGTGGCGTGATAGATGGCGTTGGTTATTGTGGGTACTATGCTGATGATGGCCGGTTCTCCTACTCCTTTTGCTCCGAAAGCACCGTGTTTGTATGGTTTCTCGATTATTATGCATGGTTCGATCTCAGGTGTGTCTAGGCTGCATGGTACTACGTAGTCTGTGAAGTTGGGGTTGATGACCTGTCCCTTGCCGTTGAGCTCCATGTTCTCCATCAACGCGAAGCCCAGTCCTTGGCTTATGGCTCCCTCTATTTGGCCTTCGATGATCATGGGGTCGATGGCTTTGCCGCAGTCCATGGCAGGCCAGATGTGTGTCACCCGTGTTTCCCCTGTCTCAGTGTCAACCTCCACCTCGGCGACTGTGGCTGCAAAAGTGTAGACACTGTAGTTGACTCCTAGCCCTGTTTCTGGGTCGAAGAACCGCTTGGGTGCTTTGAAGTATCCGTATGCTCCGGGGTCGTAGCCTCTGAGGTACATTTCCTCGGCTAATTCTTTGACCGATATGCTGGTGTTCGCATCTTTTTTATCATATGCCTTGCCGTCTCTTAGCTCGATTCTGTCCTCAGGTATCTCGAAAAGCTCCGCTGCGCAAGCCACCATGTTTTCCCTGAGCTTCAAGGCTGCCTTGGCTGCCGCTGTTCCTCCCAGCATGAGACCTCGGCTTCCGTGGGTCGGCTTGGCATTCAGAGTGCTGTCTGTGTCCGGTAATTCGATGCTGATCTTATCAATGGGTATGCCTGTGATCTCTGAGACTATCTTGATGTGTCCGAAGGGGCTTCCCTGCCCTATCTCAACGATGCCTGTACGGTAGTTGATGCTTCCATCCTGATTCAGCAGTAGGCTTGCAGCGCTCCAGTCAGGAGTGCTGCGGCTGGTGCTGATACCGTGATAGGCTAATCCGACGCCATATCCCTTCACCTTGGTGCCGTTCCAGACTGGTTCACGATGTTTAGCCCAATCAGATGCGTCTCTTACTGCTTCAAGGCATTCCTTGATGCCTACGCTGTGGTCAAGCACCTGATCGCACGTGGTCTTACTGCCCACAGTAAGCACGTTGTTTAGTCTGAACTCTATGGGGTCCATGTTTAACTCGTAGGCGAGCTTATCCATCTGCTGCTCCGCAGCAAAGTGTAGCGCGAGGTCTCCGAATCCTCTGAAGCTGCCTCCGTAGACCTTGTTTGTGTAGACTGCTCTTCCATCTATGCTGCAGTTATCAACCTCGTAGGGGCCTGCTGCATGCGCTGTCTGTCTCCATAACCAGAATGGGCTTCTGTTTGCGTAGGCTCCGCACTCGAGGGTTATATCTACCTCGATGGCTGTAACCTTTCCAGCTTTGTTAGCGCCGCTTCTGTACTTGATGCGCGCCGGGAACCGCTTATTGCTATATGCAAGGCTCTCCTCCCGGTTCCAGATATGAGCCACAGGTTTACCCAGCTTAGTCGCAGCGAACGCGGCATAGGCCGTCACCAATGGTCCCTGATCGTCTTTTCCACCGAATGCTCCCCCCGTGAGCGCCTGTACGATCCTAACCTGATTCAAGTCCCATCCCAGCACGTGCGCTACTTTCTCTCTGCAAAGGAACGGGCTCTGGCCATTTGCGATTACAGTGACCTTGTTGGTTCCCTCCGGGATGGCGTAGGCTGCCTCGGTCTCGATGTACATGTGATCCTGATATGGGCTCCAGTAGGTGTCCTCGACCTCCACATCTGCATCTTTGAAGCCCTTCTCCGCGTCGCCTTTTCTTATCTTCGTAGTGACCGCGATGTTTCCGCCTTCATGAATATCCATAGCGTCTTGTGCCTGAGCTGCGTCCACATCCAGATAGGCTGGCAGTGGATCATAATCTACACGGATACTGTTCATCGCCTCGGATGCAGCGTATTCGTCACGAGCTACTATGAGAGCTATAGGGTCTCCCACATAGTGGACCTTCTCGTAGTTCAAGAATGGTTGATCGGGTAAAGCATAGCCGATCTGGTTATTCCCGGTGACGTCGGCTCCAGTGTAGACCGCCTCAACTCCTGGTATCTTGAAGGCATCCGATGTATCAATCGATTTTATCATTGCATGCGCCATGCTGCTCCTGAATACCTTTAGGATGGAGGTATCTCTGGGTACGTAGTCAGCGGTGTAGCGTGCTTTTCCGAGTGCCTTATCGAGGGCGTCGGTTCTGATCACGTTTTTTCCAACTACTAGGAACTCCTTCCTGCCCAGAATATCGGTTAGTATCTTATCGTACTCCAAGTTGAAACATCCAGTGATAGTTGAATTAGGGTAGGGGTGAATAGCTAAATAAAAGAATCTCCCAGTGAGTCCCAGAAATCCTTCCTGTTTGCCTCCATGACGAGTACCTTTTCCTCTTTATGGAATACATTGAGAACGTTATCGATCTTATCCGTCCTGCAGAGTATCAGGAGTTTTCCGCCTCCCCGTAAAGCCTCAACTACCCTCAATAGCCCCTGATATAATCCGAATCCCCGCACCTCAAGATGCCCATACTCATCTACCACCACCAAGGTTTTCTCGTCCATCAAATGAGCTGCCTCTATCATGCTATCGTTGGCTAGTTTGAACGCGTTCTCGTTGTAGAGAAATGGTCCCCTCAACTGTTTCCACTCTTCCCCCGAGACCTCTGTCTCCCTGTAGACCATTTTGACGATCTGCTCTGTCCGAGGGTAGAAGCCATCATATCCAATGGTTTCTCTGCCTCTCATAACTCGTCTGCTAATAACCCCGAAGACCCTATATCCATTGACTTTCGCTCTGTTAGCGATCTGTTCGGCTCGGTTTGATTTACCTGAGCCTATTGGGCCGTGCACGATGAGTACTTGCGGGTTCAACTCGAACATTCAATACGGTATCTGTGTCTTGAGTCTTACCTTCATTAGATCGACGGCGTGCCCTTTTTAACACCACAGACGAGTTCTCATATAGATTAAATTGGCTTTCCCCCGCTTCATACGCAGCAAGATCGTGTGCACCATAGGCCCAGCCTCGAGCAGTCCAACGGTTTTGGACAAGATGCTGAATGCAGGCATGGATGTTGCCCGAATCAACATGAGCCATGGATCACTTGAAGAGGATAGACCCATCATCGAGTACCTCCGCGAAAAAGGAAACTGCAGTATTCTTGTTGATCTTCCGGGCCCCAAGATTAGACTCGGTGATATATCTGAACCATTCAACGTTGAGGAAGGCCAACCGCTACACTTCACCTCAAAGAATATCCTAGGAGATGCATCTAATCTATCCGTAAACTATGAGAAGCTACCATCTGAGGTTCACGTCGGTGGGCACCTCTTCATCAATGACGGGATCATTGACTTGGAGATAACCGGCGTTGATCAGGATCTGAAGGGGTTCTCAGCTAAGGTGATCTCAGGGGGTGAGATCTCCAGCAGGAAAGGCATCAACGCCCCCGGTGCGAAACTCTCCCTGTCCCCCCCAACTGAGAAGGATTTAATGGGCATCCGTTTTGGTGTTGAGATGGATTGTGACTGGTTTGCAGCCAGCTTCATCAGGTCAAAAGATGACGTTGAGGCTGTTAAGGCTGCAATAATGGAGCATGGTGGAGATCAGCCAATTATTAGTAAGATAGAGCACGCGGAAGCCATCCATAACATCAACGAGATAATTGACGCAAGCGATGGCATAATGGTGGCCAGAGGCGACTTAGGCATCGAAATACCTCCATGGGATGTCCCCCTTCTCCAGAAGAAGATCATCAAGGCATGCAACCTCAAAGGGAAGCCGGTTATCGTGGCCACCCAGATGCTGGAGTCCATGATGCAGAACCCGAGACCCACAAGGGCTGAGGCGAGTGATGTCGCTAATGCGTTGCTTGATGGAGCAGACGCCGTTATGCTAAGCGGCGAAACCGCCGTTGGCAAGTACCCGGCTGAGGCTGTGCGTGCCATGAATAACATCGGCTGGGTTGTGCAGGAGCAGATCTCAACACATGAACAGAGTGAGATGAGGGGATTTCCTCTCTCAGACATTATCGGGGGTCTCGCCTCCAGAGCCGTCTACGCGGTTGAGCCCGCTGCGATAATCGTTGTTACACGCAGCGGCTTCAGCGCCCTCATGGTGAGTAAACATAGGCCAAAGACCAGCATACTCACCGTCACTAAGGACATCAGGGTTAGTCGGCGCATGTACATGTACTGGGGGGTTCGACCCATCGATGTAAAGTGGACCGATGACCGGGATGAACTCATAATAAGAGCCATCAACCGAAGCCTCGAACAGGGATACATCTTCCGCAGCGACGTAGTTGAGGTGGTTTCCGGCTCTACGCTGATAGCTCCGGGTTTGACCACCACTTTGGAGATATTGAAGGTTGAAGACATCCTTCATAGGGCTGAGCGCAGAGACTAAGTTTTATCACCCTATTTCACCCATTGAGATGTATGAGTTATCAAACACCATCAATCACTGAGCCCAAGCCTCTCCGAGAAAACGAGATAATACTCGTAACAAGCGGTGATCTCAGGCTCAGCGCTAACCAAGAATGCTGGCCAGCCCAGAAAGCAATGGAGGAGAAAGTATTCAAGGTCTTCGAGAAGGAAGGCTACAAGATAATCCGGGGTCACCCCTATGATCCTGAGTTGAAACATGGCTTTATCTGGAATCAGCGTATGGGCATGAATGTCTTCGGTAAGATACCGAGAAACGCCCGAGTAATAGTGGCCGAGGCTGTCTGGCAGTACAGCCACCATGTGCTTGCAGGGCTCCGGTACCACAAAGGACCTATCTTGACGCTTGCAAACTGGAGCGGCCAGTGGCCGGGACTCGTAGGTATGCTGAACCTGAACGCTAGCCTCACAAAGATGGGGGTAGAGTACGGCACCATCTGGAGCAAAGACTTTGATGACGAGTTCTTCCTCAAAGGCATAAGGCAGTGGCTTAAAGAGGGCAAAATAACCCACGACATCAGCCACGCTAAACCCCTGAACCCGGCGAAGCTACCAGTGAAAGAAGCCGAGCTGGGAAAAGCCCTAGCAAAGCAGCTCGAACATGAGAAAGCTGTGATGGGTATCTTTGATGAGGGCTGCATGGGGATGTACAATGGTATCCTAGAGGATGAATTACTGAATCCCATAGGCGTCTACAAGGAGCGTCTCAGCCAAAGCGCGTTAGTTGCAAAGATGAGAACCGTCACTGACGCCGAGGCACAGAGCATCAGGGACTGGCTTGACTCAAAAGGAGTAAACTTCGTAACTGGCACAGACGAGAAGACCGAGCTAACGGATAGGCAGATTCTTGAGCAGTGCAAGATGTACATCGCCGCCACGAGGGTCGCTGACGAGTTCGGCTGCGCACTCATCGGAATACAGTATCAGCAAGGCTTGAAGGACATGGCACCGGCAAGCGATCTCGCTGAAGGATTATTAAACTGCAGCAAAAGACCTCCAGTACGCCATGAGAAGACGGGAGAGGTTCTCTTTGAGGGTAAACCATTACCTCACTTCAACGAGGTCGATGAGGGAGCAGGACTCGATGCATTGATCACTAACAGAGTCTGGACAGCGATGGGGTACAATCCAGATACTACTCTTCACGATGTGAGATGGGGAGACTGGTATGGAGACGACTACGTATGGGTGTTCCTCATAAGCGGAAGCGCGCCACCGAGCCACTTCAAGGGCGGATACAATGGAGCAAGCAGCATGAGGCAGCCACCAATGTACTTCCCACTGGGAGGAGGCACCCTATGTGGTGACAGCAGACCCGGTGAAATTGTCTGGAGCAGAATCTACGTTACCCCTGATGGGCTAAACGCTGACATCGGCAGAGGCACGGTGGTTGATCTGCCTGATGAGGAGACGGAGCGAAGATGGAAAGCCACCACACCAGAGTGGCCCATCATGAGTGCTGTGCTTCACGGAGTAACCCGAGACCAGTTTATGGCCAAACACAAGGCAAATCACATACAGGTAGTTTACGCGCCATCAGCGGAAGACGCGGATAAGGCATTGGCTGCCAAAGCCGCCATGTTCCATGAACTGGGTCTCAAGGTAAACATCTGCGGCGACGTAAAGGTAGGTTAACTCCAATGCACGTCATCGCTGTTGATCTTGGGGCGAGCAACGGCAGGGTGATGAAGTGCACCTATGAAGAGGGCTTCAAGCTAGAAGAGGTGCATAGATTCCCGAACACCCCCATCCAGCGCGGAAAACATCTGCAATGGAACATTCAGCAGCTATGGCGTGAAACCGTGAAAGGAATAGACTGGGCTAGCGAGGGAGCTCAGAGCATAGGAATTGACTCATGGGGCGTGGACTTTGGCTTACTGGATCATCATGGTAACCTGCTTGAGGACCCTGTTCATTACCGTGACCCCAGAACCGCTGGGATGATGGAGTGGGTCTTCAAACGTATCAGTCGCAGGGAGATATTCGACAAGACGGGCATACAGTTCCTTGAGTTAAACACCATCTACCAGCTAGCCAGTCTAGCGAAGAGGCGTAAGGTCTTCCTCGGTAAGGCAAGAACCTATCTGGGGTTCCCAGACCTGTTCAATTACTGGCTTACTGGGGAGAAGAGGGCAGAGTACACTCACGCCACAACGACCCAGTGTTTTAACCCTGTTAAGCAGGACTGGGACAATGATATACTGGAAGCAATTGGCGTATCTGTGGAGATTTTCCCCAATGTGGTCTATCCCGGTGATATAATTGGGATAATGAAGAACATGAGCGTCTCCATACCAGCCTGTCATGACACCGGGAGCGCCGTAGTAGCGGTTCCCTCAACTGAAAACGAGCTCTGTTATCTGAGCAGCGGCACATGGAGCCTCATGGGAACCGAGACCAGAGAACCAGTCATAAACGACGAGGTATATCAGCAGAACTTCACCAACGAGGGAGGCGTTGAGAAGACAAATAGACTACTCAGAAACCTACCGGGGCTATGGTTCGAGCAGGAACTCATGCGGGAATGGACAAGCAAAGGTTCTCACGTTAACTATGACGACCTCAACCAGTTAGCCTCAGGAGCAGAAGCCTTCAGATCACTCATCAATCCCGCGGACCCACGGTTCCTAGCACCCGGAGACATGACCCCCCGCATAATCGAATACTGTAGAGAGCACAATGAGCCTGAGCCCCAAAGCATGGGAGAGCACATCAGATGTGTCTATGACAGCCTCGCGCTAAGCTATCTTCACTGTCTGGGGCAGTTAGAATCCATCACAGGAAAACATTATCCCGTGATCAACGTAATCGGAGGAGGATCGTTGAATGTCTTCCTCAACCAGCACACGGCTGACATTACACATAGAAAGATCATAGCTGGACCAGTTGAGGCTGCCGCCCTCGGAAACGCCATAATGCAGTATAAATGCATCGGGTTGCTACGGGATATAACAGAGGCAAGAAATGTTCTCAAAGAGACCCTGAGCCTCCGCAAATACTACCCGAGCGATGGATTGGAGTGGGAAAACGCCTATAGGCGCTTCGAGTCATTGATCTCATCATGATAATTGGGTTAATCTCAGACACCCACGATAATGTCCCCTATATCAAGAAAGCCATACAGCGCCTTAAGGAAGAGAGAGCCATGCTGGTGCTTCACGCCGGGGACTATATTTCTCCCTTTACAGCCAAGCCCTACGGTGAACTCGATGTGCCGATGATCGGAGTGTTTGGGAATAACTGCGCCGAGACAGAGCTCCTCAAGAAGGTCTACACGGATGTTGGTTGTGATCTAAGAGGCTATTTCACCGAGGTAGAAGTGGATGGGCTCAAGATCGCTTTACTTCATGGGCACAGAAAGCAGGATGTGGATAAAGCACAAAGCGGCGACTATGATGTAATGGTTCGTGGGCACACCCACAAGTCGTCAATTAGCAGAGAAAACGGTTGTCTCGTCATCAACCCCGGTGAGGTCTGCGGCTACGTCACAGGCACAAACAGCATCGCCTTCTTGGATACCGAGAAACGGTACGCGTGGATAAGTGAGCTAATCTAGGCGCAGAAACGCTTGATTACCTCCATCTGCACCTGAGCCGCCTTATAGACAGAGTCAAGGTCAACCCACTCCACTGCGGCGTGGGCTCCATCCCCAACAGGACCATAAGCGACAGCTGGAATCCCCTTATCATATATTATCTGGGTATCCATCAACCCGGCGCTTTGCATGAATCTAGGAGCCACACCAAGAACCTTTGTTGTCTCCTCCTCCAAGAGTCTGCAAATCTCCTCGTCTTGGCTTATCTCCATGGGTCCCCTGTAGAAGGTTATCTCGTAGTCTGCCTTGAACTTGGGGTCTCCCTCTCTGAGGCTCTGGAGTAGTTGCTGCATCTCCAAGTCAACATCCTCCCGGTTTTCACCGGGAATCAATCTTCGCTCGATCTCCAGCTTACACCTATCAGGATAAGTGCTGAGCTCACGTCCACCCTCAATGATGCTCGCGTGTACGCTCCCCGGACCTACCATGGGGTGTTTCTCCTCCATGAGTATGCTCTGCAGCGCCTCCAAGCCTATGAGCACATGCCCCATCTTGGCAATTGCGTCAACCCCCACCTTGTATGCGCTACCATGCGCTGCGAAGCCGTGGGTAACGACATCGATCCACGCAAACCCCTTGTGGGCTATCTGAATATTAAACCCGGTGGGCTCACCTATGATAGCCGCGTCCACTCTTAAATCCTTCATCAAATGCTCAGTGCCAATGCTGGCGAACTCTTCATCACATACACCAGCCAAGACAACATCACCTCTAAGCTCCAAACCCGAGTCTACAATGGATTTCACAGCCGCCATGCTTGCAGCCAAGCCGCCTTTCATGTCGAAGCTGCCCCTGCCGTAGAGCTTGTTTTTCTCGATCTTTGGGTCGTAGGGGGCGATGGTCATGTAGTCTGCTCCCACTGTGTCTATGTGTCCGTTAAACATCAGTGATTTTCCTCCACCTGTGCCTTTCAAGACCCCAACTACGTTTGGCCTGCCCGGCTCAACCATAGTTAGCTCTGTCTTTAAGCCTTGGGCGTTCATCCATTCCCTGAGGTACTCCGCTATTTCCGTCTCTCCTGCTGCACCCGGTACCAGTGATGGGTTCACCGAGTCGATCTTGATCAAGTCCCTGAGAAGCTCCGTGAGTTTCGC
>CAYTVK010000001.1:27435-32291 GCA_964441725.1 uncultured Candidatus Bathyarchaeia archaeon
TATCGATGCTGGTGTTCAAATTGATCGATGAGAATAGCTGTTGGAGTAGAAAAGATTCATGGTTAGAGGACGCCCTTCTTACGAAGCTCCTCAACCCTATCAGCGGATAGACCCAGCAGGCTCGTTAAGACCTCGACGTTGTGCTCCCCCAACAGAGGCGCTGGAGCCGAGATGTCTCCCACTGTATCGCTGAACTTTATAGGGAATCCGGGTTCAGTGATCTCACCGAGAACCGGGTGATCAACTTTCACAAACATCTCCCTAGCCTTAGCCTGAGGCGTGTTCTGGGCTTCAACGAGGTCCATGACCTTACCGACGGGCACACCTATCTCCACAAGCTGATCCACCACTTCCTCTGTGGTCTTCTCAGCCACCCACTGGTCCACCTGTTTCTCATCAATCTCCTCTACACCAAGTAACTCCTTGAACCAGTCAGTTATCCTGCCCGGCGTCAGGCTAAACATAACGTAGCCATCAGTAGTCTTTCTGAGTCCACCGACTCCTGCCCTAGATGCTCTCCCTGCGCTCATGAAGGTGGTCTCAGCGATGTTCCAGAAGCTGAAGCTCTGCATGCAGGCTATCATGCTATCCATCTGGGCTACATCGATCCGTTGACCCTTACCCGTGCTATTTCTGCTAATCAGAGCCGCTAGTATGCCTATGAGGCACGTGAAACCGGGGATGGTGTCAGCTATGGCGTCAGGTGCCTGTAGTGGCGGTCCATTGGGGTCTATGGCGTCCTTCATCAGCCACATGTAGCCACTGGTAGCCTGTGCAATGGGGTCGAAGCTGCGTCGATCCATCCACGGACCAGTATGTCCGAAGCCGCTGATGCTGGCGTAGATTATCCTAGGATTTAGCTCTTGCAATGTTTCCCAGCCTAGTCCAAGTCGGTCCATGGTTCCTGGGCTGAAGTTCTCCATGACAACGTCTGATTTCTTCACCATCTCCATGAAAAGCTCCTTTCCCTCAGGGTTCTTGAGGTTCAACGTCACTCCCTTTTTTCCTCTGTCGAGGAACATGAAGTATGGGCTCTGCCCTTTGATTAGAGGAGGGAACATCCTCGTCATCTCACCCCACTGGGGCTCTATCTTTATAACCTCAGCCCCCATCGCCGCCATGAAGAGCGTGCATATGGGTCCAGCGTGGGCGTGCGTCAGATCCAGTACCCTGATTCTCTTTAAAGCAGTCATAAATGATACACCGATAGTAGAGAATTTAACAGACTCGAAAAAAAGAGAATTATCTTACCCAGCCAGGGTAGACCGGGTATTTGCTGCAGATAACCTCAAGCAGATATGGCTTACCAGCGCTATTGGCATTCAAAGCCCGTTTGAAGGCTCCAGCCAGCTCATCCGGGTTCTCAACCCTCTCCGCCTTTATCCCTATTGCTTCAGCCACCTTCGCCGTGCTCTGTACGCTGCTGGGTGTCAACTCGTAGGTGTATGGGCTGTGTCCATTGCCCCAGAAGCCTGGCCCGTAGCCACCGAATCCGTCGTTGTTGATGTGAACCGTGGTGATGCCCATCCCATATCTGACCATTGTCTCCCAGTTACCCATCTGATAACCCACGCCGGCGTCACCGGTGACACTTACCACTTGCCAATCAGGATAAACCAGCTTGGCTCCGAGAGCACCGGCGAGTCCATATCCAAGGGTGGTTACATTTCCCCAGCCTAGGAAGCCGTGGGGTATCCTTGACTCGTAGACGGTGCTGAGCTGGTCCCTAGTGTTGCCTGATTCATGGGTTACGAGGCTCTTCTCCATATCAATGACCTTCATTAAATCCGCGTAGACCCTGTAAGGATTAATGGGTTTATCATTGGACTCCATAAGTGGGCCAAACTTCTCCTGTTTCACCCTTTTCGCGTCATCTATCTCCTTGATCAACGCCTCGCTCCTCTTGGGCGCTCCTTGTTTCTCAAGCTCAGAGATCAACTGCCCCAGCACGAGCTTCGCGTCACCCAGAATCGCGTGATCAACCGCGTAGTCCCTGTTGAGATCATGGGGGTCGTTTGTCACCTGTATTATCTTCTTGTGTATGGCGTCAGGTACCATGTGCATGAATCCGCTTGGAGTATAACCTACACCAACAGTCAACACGAGGTCCGCTCTCTTCAAGAACCGCTCAGCGGGCTCTCCCCTCACGCCAAGAGATAACTCGTGGTTCTCAGGGAAAGCGCTCTTCGCCTTCAAAGTGGTCAAGACAGGCAGCTGAGCCAGTTCAGCGAACCTCTTCAACTCATCCACAGCGTCGGCGCTGAACACTCCATGACCTATCCATAGGAGGGGCTTCTCTGAGCTCCTCAACGCCTTTACCGCTTTCTCCGCGTCACCGGTGTCGCCCATGCTTCTCCAGCCCTTAACAGGTGTATACGGGTAATCATCTACTTTGTATTCTCCCAATTCACGGGGTATCTCCAGCAAGACTGGGCTGGGTCTACCTGTCCTTAGCTCGGTGAATGCTCTTCGCATGTACTCTGGAACCCTCTCGGCTTGGTTGATGTAGCCGCTCCACTTTGTTACGCTCCTGAAGCCCTCCTGTATGTTATACCGTTCACGACCAAGCACACCCAAAGGCACTCCCTCTGTCAAACATAGCAGTGGAATAGAGTCCTCGTAAGCCTCAGCCAATGCACCGTAAGCCATCTCGGCGCCTGCGGCGTTAACCCCACCCATCACGGTGCAGGCTGCGATCTGTTTACCGTTACTGAGGCGCCCAATGGCGTCTGCTACTGAGACCGCGTATCTTTCATCGCGTACCATGAAGAGTTCTGGTGCCCCTTCTTCTCCCACTGCGTTATTGATGTGGCTCGTGGGGAAGGTGCAGACGTGTTTTACTCCTTCTTGTTTGAGGATGTTTACCAATCCGTTGACGGCTTTAACCATAGAAATCACTGCTTACTCCATTGGATGGGAAGAGAAAAAACTATCGAGTATATTAAAATATTACAATCATGTATTACATACTTGTAATACAATGGCTAAACATGTGACAGTTACAGCTAGGGTAACTCTTGAAATAAAAAAAGACATTGAAAAATATGATATTCAGACCTCTGAAGTCATCCGAAAAGCATTAGAAACAGAGATTAAACAGAAAAAAATTGAAGAAATAAAATCCAAACTGGGCTCCATTAGCGAAGAGTTAGATAAAATCAACCCAGAAGAGACTGGTAGGCTTGTTAGAGAAGAACGTGAAAAACGATGAAACTTCTCTTTGACGCGTCCTCAATCTTTAACGCCCTGGTTTCCAAAGATCCTGCTCCTTTAATTGGGCAATATACATTCGATTTTGCAAAGTACGAGTTATTAAACGTAATATGGAAACACTACTCATTATTGAAGACATACAATGAAGAAGCTCTAAATGTTCTACTTAGCTCCTCCATCGCTGTATTGAAAGAGATGCCTTTTCTCACAATAGATGGAATTGAAGAAGCGACAATGAGTCTCGCAACAACTCGTGGAATTAGTTTCTATGATTCTGCTTACATAGCATCTGCCAATGAAAATGGATGCAAAGTGGTTACTGAGGATAGAAAAATGAGAGAAATATGCCAAAAACTAGGCGTACCAGTGGCTTCAATAAAAGAGGTGTGACTACATCGCTCGTAGTCTTTTGATGCGTTCCTCGATAGGCGGATGAGTGCTGTAAAGCGTATCCAGCATAGACCGATTAGGATCACTGATGAAGAGGTGACTCACTGATTCACTCACCTTCATGTTACCCGTGTTTAGTTTACCGATCTTCTCCAACGCGTTCGCCAGTCCATCGGGGTATCTTGTTAGCTCGGCGGCTGAAGCGTCCGCTAGGAATTCTCTGCGTCTGCTAACCGCTAACTGTACCAGCCTCGTGAGTATCGGGGCGAATATAGCTAGGATGAAGCCTACAGCGATGATGATTATTGTGATGTTTCCACCACGGTCTCTGTCGCGTCCTCTTCCTCCGCCTAACCAGTAGCTCCTGAGGATCATGTGGCTAAGTATACCTGCGAGCCCTACGAGTACAGCCACTAGGGTCATGAACTGTACGTCTCTGTTTCTTATATGGCTCATCTCATGAGCTATGACGCCTTCAAGTTCCTGCCTGTTAAGGTTATCGAGCAGTCCCTGTGTGACGGCTATACTTGCGTGTTGAGGGTTTTTTCCCGTTGCGAAGGCGTTGAGTTCCCTGCTAGGTATGACGTATACTGTTGGCTTGGGGACTCCTGCTGCGATTGCCAATCCCTCTACGGTGTCATTCAGGTAGATGTATCTTGAGCCCTCTGCTAGTTGAGCGTTAGTTGAGCTCAGTACCACCTTGTCGCCGTACTGGTAGCTGCTCCAAGTGTAGATGAAGGTAATCAGTACCCCCACAGGCACCATGATGTAGACGCTCGTCGGGTCCCAAATGTAGCTTATAGATACGATCAAGGAGAAGAGAACAGCGCTGACGATTATTGCCAGAATGATGCTGTCCCGTTTGTTACGGGACTGCTCATCATGGAAACTGCGCCTCTCCATCCTAGAACTCTACCTTGGGTACAGCCCTTGCCTCGTTGGGTATCTCTAGGAAATCGTGTTTCTTTCTGCCGCCTGCGAACCATACGCCGGGTATGGTTGTGATCAGGTTGTTGAAGTCCAGCACTGATTCGTTGTAGAACTGTCTCGAGTAAGCGATCTTGTTCTCGATGCCCTCCAGCTGCTCCTGTAATAGAACGAAGTTCTGCGACGCTTTGAGGTCTGGGTATGCTTCCGCTACAGCGAATAGCCTTCCCAGTGCCTGTGTCAGCATCCCGTCTGCCTCCACCCTCGCCTGTCTGCTGCCCTCTATCATGCCTGCGCGTGCCTCAGCGATCTTCTCAAAGATCTCC
>CAYTVK010000002.1:0-5647 GCA_964441725.1 uncultured Candidatus Bathyarchaeia archaeon
TGAACGAGAAATAATTATTCGCTGTGGAGAAAGGGACACGGGCGAGGCGTATGCTTAGCTAGCCGCAAATAATGGGTTCTCTGAATCATATAGTAGGCTCGCTCATCAGATGCTTACCAAAGATAAATCAGTTAAAACGAAGCATATGTTGGTATGGAGGGTCTCGACGGGTATTAGAAAGGCAACCCCTGATGATATCCCAGACTTGGTTGAGACCCTTTCTCTTGCCTTTGAGGGTGACCCCGTTATCAACTGGGTGATCAGGGATGATGAGAAGCGTCCAAAGATGCTTCGACGGTATTTTAACTACTTTCTAGCGGAGAGTATCCCATATGGCGAGGTAAATACATCGGAGGGGATGGAGGCTTGCGCTGTTTGGGTGCCTCCCGGTGTATGGGCTAAGCTTCCCCCGTTGTTGGAGTATGTTAGGACACTTCCCGAGTTGCTGAGGTGGACGGGTTTCAGGAGGCTCAGGAGGTATATTGAGGTAGATAGGATGGAGTACGTGAAGAAGCCCGCGATGCCTCATTATTTTCTCGTGTTTCTCGGCGTTAAACCGGAGCAGCAGGGAAAGGGGCTGGGCAGCATGCTTCTTGATCATACTTTAAGTTGGCTTGATGAGGTGGGTTTACCAGCGTACTTGGAGAACTCAAACGAGGATAATCTGCCTCTCTATGAGGGGCATGGTTTCAAGTTGTTTAACGAGTTTAGGCTGAGTGGTGGAGGACCCGTTGAGTGGTGTATGTGGCGTAAACCAAAGAAGAAGTTAATTGGCTAGGTTTAGCCGCCTATTACGAAGGGCATTATAACTACATCGTCCTCGTCGCATAGTTTGGTATCGACGCCGTCCAGTAGCTGTATGTTTTTTCCGTTGACCATAATGGCTAGGTCTGGGCCGCCTACTTTGAATTCTCCTAGGTAGCCGCCTCTGCTGTGCCCTGTTTCTCGCTGTATCTGGTTTGTGAGTGTTAAGACGTTGGAGTCATTATCTAACTCGACTGAGTGTTTTGAGCCCACCATCTCGGCTACGTCTCCGAATAGGCGAACCTTGATCTTCATAGTTGATGAACTGTAAGGGTATGTGATAAAAGTAATCCCATATTTTTTTGGTAATAGCTGGCGGTAACTTTGGGTTTTTTGTGGGGTTTGCGGGTGGGGTTTGGGTAAAATATATAACCAGTTGGGTGAAATATTTTACCTTATGAGGTTGGATGAGGAGATTCTTGCCCTTAGAGATGATATAAACAAGTTTAGGACGGAGACCCGGCAAAGGCTTGAGGTGATTGAGAATGAGGTGAATAAACAGGTGTCTCTTAATTACAATAAGACTATCATTGACTATATTTCTGGGATGAGCCTTGATTTGGTGGCTAATCTGAAATGTGACGTTTCTGAGGAGGAGACGTTCTGTAAGTCTCAGATGACTGGTTTGCAGTCTGAGTACCTGGGGTTGATGAAGTCGGGGCAGATCACACAGTCTCTGACTGCGTTGAACGGGGTTATAGATAAATTGGGATTGCTCAAGGAGAGCTTTGAGGAGAAGGGGCGTTTGGGTTGTGTGAGGTGTATGGAAAATGAGACGATGTTGTTGGAGTCTAATAGGAAGCTGCTTGATCAGCTGAGACTGCTTGATACTCCGGCGGTTACTATTGTTCAGAATAAGGCGACTATTGGCGCATTGAACGCTGAGATGGCTACTGATTTAATCGTGAATCCCCTTAGTCATAAGGTGAGGATCAAGATTCTGCAATGTATCTATGAGGGAAAAAACAGGTTTAATGATCTCTCTAAGGCAACTGGGCTTGGAGGGGGACAGCTTCTCTATCATATTAAGATTCTCAGGGACTCGGGGTTTTTAGACCAGTTTGAGTCAAAGGACTATGTTCTTTCCGCTAAGGGTATGAAGGCGTTGGTGATGTTAGCCCAGCTGAGTCATGAGCTTTATTAGCCCAAAAAACACCTATAACGGGTAATTTTTTAACCCTTGCGGTTAAATGTTTCCCAATCATTACCATGAGTATCCAGTGAATATTAAAGGTGACGCAGTGAAAGAAGAAAAGAACCGAAAGAACCTGTTATTCTACGCGTTAGGGACATCGATGGCGACTGGAGGACCACCGGTTGTGGTTCTCAGCCTTCTCTTAATTGATGTGGCTGATTCATTAAATATCCCAGTTGGAGTGCTTGGGCAGATAAGCTCCTTTTCATCGTTTCTCAGCATCATCATGGCTATAATAATGGGGGTCTTGGCTGTGAGGTTCAGCCATAAGCGCCTGCTTTACGTGGGGTTGTTATTAATAAGCGCCTCAATCATAGGCACTAGTCTGTCCGTCAACTTCTCCTCAATACTCGTTCTCTACAGTCTATCGGGTATCGGGTACAGCATGGTGCAGCCTATGGTCAATACATTCATCGGAGACATCTATCCACCGGAGGGGAGAACGAGGGTAATGGGACGTATGATAGCGGTGCGTAGTGTGGTCTCGTTTTTAGCTCCATTGATAACGGGTTTTGTTGTGGCGAGGAGTAACTGGAGGATTGGGTATGTTTCATTCAATCTTTGTCTTACAGTAATTAGCCTGATTCTCGTTTTAACAGTCATACCTTATGATAAAGGAGAAAAAGTTGAGAACTCAAGCCAGTTACAGGGCATAAAACAAGTGCTCAGGAACCCTTCGGCTTTGGCTTACTTATTGGCTGGTGCCTTGGCTTTCACCCCGTTTATGGCGATCTCTGTCTACAATGGCAGTTACCTAAGACAGAGTTTTGGCTTACCTGTGGAAACAGTCTCAATGTTGATGCCTTTAGTCGCGATCTCTGTTACATGTGGGTTACTGTCAAGTAACCGGTTTGTCGAGTGGCTGGGTTTGAAGCGGGTTGTTTACTTATCGACTTTGGTCTCGACCCTGGCTTATCTCGTCTATTTTGGTGCAGGGCTTGGCTTGATTCCCTCGGTAGCGTGTTCAATATTTGGCGCGATGTCCACGGGTGTGTGGTTGTCTTCCTCAGGTGCTTTGGGTCTTCTTCAAGAACAAACTTATAGAGGTTCTATGATGTCGCTGGCTACTGCTTCGTCTAGTCTGGGTGGTGTGCTGGGTGCTTTAGTTGGTGGGTTTGCGTTGATCAGGTTCAGTTATCTGGGTTTAGGGGTTGTTACTTCGGCTTTGGGTGTAATTGCTACGGTTATCTATGTTCTCTGGGTGAAGAAAGAGTGACAGATAATTAGTATAGATAATCCAAGCTTGGACGCGCCTTTAGGTCTCTCTCCTTCTCGATCTCTTCCATTATATCAAATCTATAATATCTTCTAAGTTATGTTCGGGAAGCTAATTAACGCGTTTCATGTAACAAAGAATTATGATACTAATTATGTGTCGAATACCATTCTAACATACCAGCCGTCAGAGACTTTCTTTATCTCCATCATATGATACGTAACAGCCTTCACAGCTATCCCCACCTCATGAGTAGTATTACTGAACCTCTCCCCCCGGCTGACAGCTACTGCACTCAGATGCTCTTGATCCACGGTTATGTGAATTGATTTAGGCACAAGAAACTCAACATCGTTTATGAAGAGAAACTCATCCATCAGATTAAACAAGAGACTCTCAAGATCAGTGCCCTCAGCCTCAAGAGTAAACTCCTCCCTCTCAGCTATGCCTTCAAGAGGAGTCATCATGTTAAACATGCCTAGAGCAATCTGGGCGAATGCCTCGCCAAGGGTCTTTCCAGTTGCCTCAATGAGGAGGTCCGCTGTTGGTCCGCCCTCAGGGTAATTGTAGCTCATCTACTCCCACTCTATGGTGCTTGGGGGTTTATGGGTTATGTCGTACACTATCCGGGTGACGCTGGGTATCTCGTTGCCAATCCTGTTACTGATGCGTTCAAGAACCTTCCACGGCGCGAAGCTGAAGTTGGCCGTCATGGCGTCTACGCTCTCAACTATACGCACAGCCACAGTGTAACCATAGGCTCGTTCATCGCCCTTTACCCCAGTAGACTTTGTGCCTGTGAGCAAAGCAAAGTACTGCCAGAGGTGTTCACTGAACGGCTGCTTCTCAACCTCCTCAACAACGATGGCGTCAGCCCGCCTAACCACATCCAGCTTCTCCTCAGTTATGGCTCCTATGATCCTTACGGCTAAGCCGGGTCCGGGGAAGGGCTGTCTCCATACTAGCTCCTTGGGCAACCCCAGCCTCTCGCCAAGTCCACGTACCTCGTCTTTATACAGGTCTTCCAGTGGGTCGATTACCGTTTTGAACTCCATCACGCTCGGTAAGCCACCGACATTATGATGGGTCTTGATGGTGTCACTGTTCTTGGTTATGCCAGACTCGATCCTGTCAGGGTATATGGTTCCCTGTATCAGGTAATCTGCGTTAAACTCTCTGGCCTTCTCCTCAAAGACCCTGATGAACTCTTCCCCGATGATCTTGCGCTTCTTCTCAGGGTCCACCACGCCGTTGAGTCGATCTAGGAACCTCTTCTTGGCATCAACCACCTCAAGCTTGAGACCGCGATCCTTGAACGCCTCATAGACGCCCTCAGACTCATTGAGCCTCATCAAGCCCTGATCTACATGCACAGCCATCAATCGTCCACCTAGAGCCCTAGCGGCTAGAGCAGCCGCCACACTGCTATCCACACCGCCACTCAGGGCGATGATGGCTCTGCCGTCTCCCACAGTTTTCTTGATCTTCTCAATCGCTTCCTCAATCGCATCCAAGGGTCTCCAGTTGGGTTCAGCCGTGCAAACCTTGAAAACAAAGTTTCTCAGCATCTCACTCCCATGCTCTGTGTGAACCACCTCTGGGTGCCACTGTAGCCCCCATATCTGCCTCACGGGTTCTACCATGGCAGCCACAGGGGCTCTGTCAGTGTGAGCGAGAGGACGCCAGTCTTTTGGCGCCTCAAAGACGGTGTCTCCGTGGCTCATCCACACCATCTCGCATGAGTCTAATCCTTCAAGAACTCCGACAGGTTCATCGATGTATGCTTTGGTGACCCCATACTCCCTTGCTTTCTCCAGCTTTCCTCCATGCATGTTCGCTAGAAGCTGCAAGCCATAACAGAGTCCAAGCACGGGTACGCCCATCTCCAGTATATCTGGGTCCAGCATGAGGGCGTCCTGTGCCTTAACACTGCTGGGGCTACCGCTGAAGATGATGCCCCTCAGATTCATTGCATTACTCAGGGTCTCTATGTCTGCTCGTTTGGTGTCGCTTGGCAGAATCTCGGTGAAGACGTTGAGTTCGCGTACTCTGCGTGCTATAAGGTGGCAGTATTGTCCCCCAAAGTCTAGGATTGCTATTCCATCGGGTAAGTCCTTGGTCGCCATTACTGAGTATGAAAACCAGTTACCTTTAACGGTTTTGTTAAAAGAATGTAACCTGAATTACACATTTGATACATTCTACTCACTAATGATAATTTAGAGTAACGGAAATAACCGGTTTATAAGAAATGATGAGCATGCCTATTCGAATCTGCTTCACCTAATGGCTTTCCTTCCGCTAGGCATCAACTCAGCAGACTCAATACCCTTCTATGCGGAATACAACGGCTTACATGTTCTTTCTAAAATTACATGTCTCATGTAACAAGTATATTGAATTTCCCGCAGTATAACAAACGCCTCTAAGAT
>CAYTVK010000002.1:5657-11913 GCA_964441725.1 uncultured Candidatus Bathyarchaeia archaeon
AACAATGGTAGAAATGGTTTAAAATAGTTTTTTACCTTACACGGACTTTGGTAGTATGTTTTCAAATTTTGATGTTTTAGTATAACCGAAATCATTACCTATTTTTTCTGCGGTAAGGTAGCCTTCTATAACAAATGCAGCGGGGTTAAAGCGGCGTGGTAAGTGAAAATGGTATATGAAAGAAGATTGTTTTAGGTAGAACCTTGTAAGGAGCGATTATATCTCAAGAGCGCCAAGAATCTAGGACAATTAGAAAAATCCTCAGCGCTGCAATACTCCTTAATCTCTTCTGGCGTAGGAGTGTATTGAATCGTTTTTACTAGATTTATTGTACATGTGTTACCATCAAAGAATATGCATTGCATTTCTATCACACCTAAAGAACAGTAAATTTTATTAAACCTTATTGAAAAGCCGCCTCACTAGATTCCGAAGCGTGACAATTTGAATCAGCCCCAGAATAATAGTTATTTGATGAAAGAAAATAGAAACGTCACGGGTTTGTCGTTTCCCGCTGCTTTTTCTTAGCTCTTATGGCTTCAAGGTGCTGTCTGTATAGTAGCCGTAGCTTTGTGAGATACAGATCTATGCTAGAGGAACTGTACTCGTGTTTGATCATTCCATTGTAAAGCTCTTTAACCAGATCAACAGTGAGCTGGCTCAAGGATACATTACAGATCTCATCAAAAACCCTCAAAGCATTATAGTAGGTCTGAAAGGTTTGATCAGATAATCTCCTCCTAGATGTGAATCCGTCTAAAATGGCCTCGTTTTTCTCTAGCATAGCGTTACGGCTCATCTCCTTTGTTTATAATATCTGCGAATCTAGCAGGTTTAGAGTCCTGAGTGAAAGAATCTGCAATTAAAGTCGGCTTTGTTAAAAAAACGTGCAACATTAACGCGTTCTTACACCGTATGATTCGTAGAGTTTATCAATTTAAACATTGATATGTATCTATGCCTTCAAGTTACCAAACAGTAAAGATAGCCAACATCATAGCGTTTATTGTAACCATCATAATTAATGGAGCAGCCAACCTGCTGCCACTGAATGGCGTTACCACGGCTGAGATCAGCGACAAGTACGGGAACCTCTTTACACCAGCTGGCTACGTCTTCTCCATCTGGGGAATCATCTATGTTCTTCTCGCAGCATTCACCTATTATCAGTATAAGGCTGATGATGAGCTGCATGAGAAAGTAAGCTGGCTCTTTGTTGGAAGCTGCTTCTTCAACAGCATCTGGATATTCTTCTGGCACTATGAGTACCTAGCCTTAAGCATATTCGCGATGGCGGGTCTGCTTGGCTGCCTTATATTGATCTATACTCGTCTGGGGGTCGGCTTGGTTGAGGTCTCTCAAAGGAGGATGTATATGGTGAATACTACTTTCAGCGTATACTTGGGCTGGATCACCGTAGCCTCCATAGCTAACTTGTCCGCGTTATTGGTGGCGCTAGGATGGGCACCATATAACATCACAGCAATCTACTCCACAGCCACTATAATTATCACTGCCCTGCTTCTCACCGTGATAAACATCTACATCCGGGGAGATGTCGCCTATGCTGCGGTGATTGTCTGGGCGCTGGGCGGGATCATTGTTGAGCAGTTTAGCAACTGGCTCATACCATATGTGGCCGGGTTAAGCATAGTTGTGATAATAGTTACCATAGTCTTGAAGAAGATGGGAAGCCTAGGATAGATTAGCTACAAGCTTGTCTATATCCTCTTTTGTATTGTAGAAGTGGCCGCTTATCCTCATGTGGCCCCCGTGAGCTTCCCGGCCCGTTACCTTGATCTTCTTGGATTTGAGTTTAGCCGCCAATGGCAACGGATCGCTCTCAAAGTAGCTTACAATGGGAGACTTTGGAGTATCCGGCGTATAGGTTTTCTTGCCCATAGAGAGCAATTCATCATACAGATAGCCAGCCAACGTCAAGTTCCGCTTCTCAATCGCCCTCGTACCGATCTCATTCAGATAATCTATGGATTTCTCCAAAGCAAACACTCCCTGAAAGTTTATGGTACCATACTCAAACTTCTCAGCGCTCCCCTCAGTCACAGACTCCTCTGGGTTATCCCCCTCATAGATCTGATTCTTCCAGCCCGTCCTATCAGGGATCAACTCATCAATATTCTCCTTCCGGATATACAGGAACGCTAACCCCGTTGGACCCATAAGGTACTTGTATGGAGCCACAGCGACATAGTCCACACCGGACCTAGTGTAATCAACATCAAGAGCCCCCACAGCCTGCGTAGCATCCACCAAGACCTTGGCTCCATGCTCATGAGCCATATCGCTAACAGCCTTCAAGTCCATGGTATACCCATTCACATAACTCACATGACTCACCTGAACCAGACGCGTCCTGTCATCGATCTGTTTCTCGATATCAGCAAGCTCAAACCGGTAATCGCGGGCATGAACAACACGGCTCTCCACGCCATTCCTAACCGTAGTATTGGTGTAGAGCACATTATGCTCCCACTCAGGGAAGACCACGTTATCTCCCTTCTTCCACGTCATACCATTAACAACGATGTTAAGACCGCTACCGGTGCACATGGTGAAGGCGATCTCCTCTGACTTCACCTTGACGAAATCAGCGATCTTGCCCCTGAGTCTCGTGGTTCGTGTAAGCCATTCCTGCAGTATGGTCTTGTCACCCGGTGGACTGAAGTTATACCAGAGATCCACGTACTCTTCGTATCCTTCCTTAACCTGCTTAGGCATCACGCCCACGAAGGCGTTATCAAGGTAGACCCACTCGCTGAGGAGCGGGAAATCGCTTCGGATCTTATCGATATCCAATCCACTCACCACCAGAATAACCGAAACACATGCATATAACTATAATAAACCCGATTCCAGTGGCTTCTCCATGTTCAAAGCAATCGACCACGTTGAGATAATAACCCGTAACATGGCTGAGACAGTCAAATTCTATACAGAAGTACTGGGCTTCAAGCTCAAGAGCAGCCGCAAGATGGATGGCTCACGGGGAATCACCGAGATAGTTTTCCTAACCCTAGGAGACACCAGCCTAGAGTTGCTGGAGTTCCCTGACGCGGCCCCTATTCCTGCTCAGCCACATGTAGGTTACAGGATGATGGCTGTCACTGTCGATGATATGCCTGCAGCCATTGAACATCTTAGGAGCCATGGAGTCACCATCAGCCGTGAACCTGTCAGCCTCGGAGAGAGTATGCGGGGAGAGTTCAAAGACAACAACGGGGTAATCATAGAGATCAGGAAATGGTAACGCCCACCCCATAAATGTTTAAACGAAGCCTAATCCAAACAATAAATGAGTGATTCTATGAGCGGATTAATGATTGTAAGAGATATTATGACAAAGAACATAAAAACAGTAAAACCAGACGACACCGTTCACGCGGCTGTCCTGAAGATGAACAAATTTGATATCGGCAGCGTTATCGTCGTAAACAGTGGAAGGCCCATCGGGATAATCACCGAGACGAACGTAATGAGACGCATAGTCGAGCCCAGAATGGACCCAGCTACAGTGTGGACCAAAGACATCATGAGCAGCCCACTCACCACCATCGACGAGAACGCAGCCATAGAGGAAGCGGCAAAGATCATGGCTGATAAAAGAATCAACAGGCTCCCTGTGATGAAGGACAACAAACTCGTTGGACTCATCAGCAGCAGCGACATCGTGAAAGCCAGCCCTATGCAGCTAGGAATCTTAGACGAGCTTCTCAAGGTAAGTTAAACCCCTTTTTCACTCATCTCAAATATTTTTACAAAGATGAGACACAGATGTTGAATATTTTTCCATCATAGCTCGGAAAATATTATACACATTCAGAGACACACTTAGTTGATCAAAATGAAAGACCTATGGGAAAGACCAGCCTCAAACCCATCCGAATACCACTACGTAGAGTGCCAAAGGGGACGCGAGTTCATCATAAGACTCACAACAGGAGCCGACGTATACAAGGCAATACAGCAATTCGCCAAAGACAAAAACATCAAATTCGGAAAAATCCACGCCGCCTTCATGGGCGGCTTCAGCCCAGCCAAGATATTCATGTGGGTTCCCGACACTGAGAACCCTGAGAACTGGCACATGGAGAGAGCCGCAAGCTTCGATAACCTCAGCATGCTTTGCGCAATGAGTGGCATGATCCACACGAGGCTTGTGGACGGAAAACCTGAACCATTCCCAGCCATCCACTTCGTGATCGGCGGCGCGTGGAATGTGCCCACAGTCGGAGGACATCTTGTAGAGGGCTCTATCGTGAAGGGCGTCGTTGAGGTGTTCATCACTGAGATTCTCGGGATCGAGGAACTGCTGCCCAGCAACTATAATCCAGAGACCGATGGCGCGCCAGAGGAATGGTACAGGGAAGTCTAATCTACCACTTTTTCTTTCGTAGAGCCTTTAAACAGGTTCCACATCTTTTCATGGGAATATCATGGATAAAGTCGATATCGTGGTCATTGGAGCTGGTGTGGTTGGCCTAGCCATAGGAGCCGCCATAGCAGACAAAGACAAGGAAATGTACATCCTCGAAAAGGAAGAGAACTATGGGCAGGGCACCAGCAGCAGGAACAGCGAGGTCATTCACGCTGGCATCTATTACCCAAAGGGCAGCCTGAAGGCTAAGCTCTGCGTAAAAGCCAACCCAATGATATACGATATCTGCGAACAATACAAGGTCCCTTACAAGAACTGTGGGAAACTCATTGTTGCTAATGGCGAGAAGGAGGTAAAGCAGCTTGAGGGAATAATCAAGCACGCCACAGAGTGTGGGGCAAGAGACCTTGAAATGATCGATAAAGACAGGGTGCATAAACTTGAGCCAAAAGTGAAGGCTGATGCAGCCATTCTAAGCCCCACCACAGGCATCTTGGATGCTCATGGACTCATGGATCACTTTTTCAGGCAGGCTCGTCTCAAAGCCGGCTCAGACCCTCTGGTGCTTGACACCGAGGTTAGAGGGATAGAGCAGACAAAGGACGGCTATATCGTTAAGATGATCAGCGGAGGAGAGCCCTTCGAGATAGAGTCAAGAGTGGTAATCAACAGCGCTGGTTTATTCAGCGATAAAATAGCTGCGATGGCTGGGATAGACATCGACGCAGCAGATTACAGGATATACTGGAGCAAGGGAGAATACTTCAGCCTAACAGGTAAGCCACCGGCGTTGATGCTAATCTACCCTCCACCGCCACAGGACGCCGCAAGTCTCGGAATCCACAGCGTCCCAGACCTAACAGGCAGACTCAGGTTCGGCCCAAACGCCTTCTACGTGAATGAGATCAACTATGCCGTTGAGTCCGAGAAGGAACCATTCTGGAGAGACGTTGTACGATATTTCCCAACAGTCAAGCTAGAGGACCTCCACCCAGATATGGCTGGGATCAGGGCGAAACTACAGGGACCCGGAGACCCAGTGAGGGACTTCGTCATAAGGCATGAGGAAGACAGGGGCTTACCCGGATTCATCAATCTAGTAGGCATCGAGTCACCGGGATTGACCAGCAGCCCAGCCATCGCCATGATGGTTGAGGAAATGGTCAAAGAATATCTAGATTAAAGCAGCAACGATTTCTCATAAAAAACATCTGCTCTAATTTTTTTAAGTAGATGAAAATGGAAGGGTTACTCAGGTAGATACTCTTGACAACTGTAACAGTACCAGCGCTGATATGCCTCAATCCACGTAGCGGGTTTACCGCACTTGGGGCAAAGCGGAGTCTCAGTTTTCTGTGTCTTCGCTGGCTCTTTCATTGAAGTTGTTTGAGGTGGCATGCCTCCCGGCGTAAAAAGCTCATCGAGTATCTCGGATGCTTTCTCCAAGGTAACGGTTGTGATAACAGTTCCTTCCCGCGTAGTGTCTACAAACCATATGAGGGCGTCGCCCCTGATGAACAGGTTACTACTGTAGACCCGTGATCCGTCTTCCTTGTGTCCAAGAGCCATGATGGATATCTTATTGAACACCTTGCTTAACGACTCAGCGCACACATAACCGGCCTCAGTGAGGTCAAGGTTCTGCCCATCCTCGCTCTCCAGTATCTTCTTCTGGAAAAGACCACCAACAGCGTCGTTTATCGCCTGTACCGGAATCTTCTCCGGTACATCAGGTATCATGGGGGCAGCAAAAGGCAGGAGCCAGCGAGGGTCCTCGTAGCTTTGACCATCTTCTACAGCGTTGTAGAGGTCCTGATACGTGATAACGAAGTCTTGGCCCGTGTGCTCAAGCTGCGAGAT
>CAYTVK010000002.1:11923-25089 GCA_964441725.1 uncultured Candidatus Bathyarchaeia archaeon
GAGATCATCCTGTTTCTACGGTAGAGGTCCATTAAAGCCATGAAGACCGCGAACTCTGTGTTGCTGAATCCCAGCTTGATCTCTGCCTCTCCGTAATCCGATCCCTGATCGATGTAGATGAGGAACGTTGCGGGTATCATTCTACCCTCGGGGAGGTATCTTACACGGTAGTTGTCTCCATCTGAAGCCATCAGAAGCGCGGGCTCACTAGCATAGTGACTACCATAAACAGCCTTAGTAACAACAAGGTTGCCTTCCCCCCTCATTATCGCCACATCGGCGACGAGAAAAGGCGCACCCAAGGCAGCGAATACGTACCTCAAGTTTCTCTTATCGATGTCTGGCTGGCTTTGATACCACTGTTCCGCGTTTCTCTGAAGCTCTGGAGTCACTTGTTTCGGTATCTCCAGAGTCCTGTTAAGCTCACTCTCAACGATGTTGAGGCTTCTCCACATGGAGGCCACAACGTTCTTCGGAATCATATACTCTTTAGCGTCGTTGATGCCTTCTGTTTCTTTAATTTCAACCATTTTTACTCCTCCTCAAAGTGAGTTACCTCACCATCGAAAACTATCTGGGGTCTTCTTTCTCCCTGCATATTCAGGTATGGGCACCCCTCGACTCCCTTGTGTAATGTTAAAACTGGGTCATTTGGAGCTATCCACATCAGTTTTCCCTCTTGCACCCATTTCAATAAATCAAAATCATAGGTAAGCTCCGTCTCATCGATATCGTCGATGAACGCGTTATCACCGAACTCGTCAACATAGACATAACGGTTCATAGCCCAAGTGTTCATGGGCAACGCTCCTGGCTTACCGTCGCTGAAATAAAATACTGGATAAGAATCATGAACCCCCACCTTCTGGTAGGATATTACCGCAACCATTCCCTCCGGCTCAAGGGCTTCAGGAACCACGTATGGGATCTCGGGTCCGGGTCTTACCTGATAACTGGTTTTCTCAACCTCGTCGTTTATCTTGAGTGCTCCTCTTAGCCCAAAATACGTGCTGGGCAGTAGTTCTACTGGTCTCAGGGATGTAAGGTAGTTCCACCAAGGACCATCAAGACCGTAGTGGTCTATTGAGTGATAGACTACTCGTTTCGTGTAAGGACACCTTGAAAGCGGAAGCACAGGTACCTTTTCTCTGTAGGTTTTCGTCAGTCTATCTATCTCGTCGTATAGCGCCCTGTACTGTTTGGATTCTTCATCGCTGAAATCCTCGCTTGAGGCTACCTTGAAGTCTAGCTCAGTCAACGCATTGATGCATGTATTGTATCGCTGCACCCACTCGGTTCTTTCATCTAAAGTAAAGTACATCATCAAACCCCCTATTGTGCTCCCACTCCCAGCCATTTATCCCAGTTACGAGTCGTCGAGCCATCCCACTTCACCTCATAGAATTTACCCGTCCGTGGATTATACGCAATCAGTGGCTCAGTCGTATGACTTTGGAGTATGGTCTCATCGATGGTTGACATCTGTCCGTATTTGTCTGTGCCCAAGTATTTGTGGGTCTGGAAGCCACCGTGCTCATTATGTATCGTTACGCCGCTCTGCTGCAGGTTGCTGTTGATGGTGTTTGTCCTATACGCGTTAACAGGCTGCATCGTATCAGGGTCAAGATACATGAAAGGATCATTGTCTCCTGCGAAAGGCCTGCCTGTTCTCGGGTTACTGATGACCCCCGTCTGTCTATCCCAGTTGATCAAACCCCTATTTTCCATGGACTCATAGTACGCCTTGTTATCGAAGTACTCAACCCGCCTCTGTGCGTATCGTTTTATCAGCTTGTTATACTCGCTCATAGGCATGTCCGGTGGCTTCGGTGGAAGAGTTGGGTTTCTACAGCCCACTAAGCCCTCGTTAGATGCACTAAACTCAGGGTTATGAGGAACATCGTCGAAACCCAGCATCTTATCATACTTGTTAATGGTTTTAGCCTTAATCTCCAACGGCTTCGGGTCCGCCATCTTAGCCTTCATCCAAGGCTGCGACGCCTCATTGGTCTCACGCATCACTATAACAGCGTCGTTCACATCTCCAGCTTCCTGAAGCAACGTCATATCCCGCTGAATCATCGGAGGCGCATCTGTCTCAACCCAGTCCTTAAACTTCACATCATCGAGACCCGGAGCAGCCTGACCACTATTCTTGCCTCTCAGATAATCCTCATAGACTTCTCCAGAAGGCTTGAACTGTCCACCTCTGGGCAGACCGGGTTTACCGCTCCTCGGCCAGAGATTTACCTCGGTGTGGAGTACATCGTCAACATATTTCACTCCGTTTACCGTCATCCTTGTGGCGTTGGGGAATGTCTCCGCCATGAACTCTCCTACATAAGGTGCTGCCTTTCCCGCGAGATGTGCGCCTCCCATGAAGACTAGGGTCATGCCTGTCTCGATTGCTGTGTGTTTTCCAGCGTATTTCATGGCCTCCCAGTGGTCGGCGCCTGACATTCTGGCGTCATGGTAGCTGTACATGCCTCCCATGGGTATGTATACTGCGAAATCCGACATGCCTCCAGTGAGCCCACCGGCTATTACTCTCAATCCTAATCCAGCGTAGCTAAAGTTACCATCAGCGTCTCTCATAGTGAATATTTCTCGTGAAACCCCTGACGCGAAGTCGTTCAACATCTCACGGTTGAGCTGGCTCTCGGTGGGTATCATGTCCTCGGTTATGGTTCTACCGGTAACGTGCCCAGTATAGACATCGTAGACCTTACTGTAGTGATTGAGATCAACTTCTTTACCATGAATAAGATCATCGATGAGGCTATCGATGTGTTTCCTTATATCACCCGGTGAGCCGCTTTCCTTCCAGAGATGCTGTGCTTTGCCGAACCATATCTCATGGTCCATGTGCTGCAGGTTATGGAGCAGCTGATCCCGTACCTTGAACATGGTCTCCATCTCTCTCAGACTCATGTCTGAGGTTGCCTTGATCTTGCCCTTCTTGAGCTGATCGAAAATAGATGGAGTCAGTTTGCCCTGAGCGAATAATGCGGCAGCTATTCCCGCTAACGCTGGGTTTATTCCTTGTCTGATCATAAAGTTTCGGAGGCTAGCGTTATTGATTACGTTCATTGCTCCTCCACTTTCAGAGGCACCGCCATCATCTGCGTTCACAGGGTGGATGGCTAACGTGAATATGCAGAGAAGCATCAGTAACATCGCAAGTTGATCTGCTTTTCCCTTTCTCCTTCCCTGAACAAACATACCGACGAGTCCAAGAGTCATCAAAACGGCTAAAATCTGAACCATCTGTGCATTATAGGGGAAATAAACCAGATACGCGAAGCCGATTACCGCTCCAAGGATCATGGTAGCCGCGAGCCCAATATCAGGGGGCTTGTAGTTCTTTCCCCGGTTAGTGATCTTTTTCATGTCGTTGAAGAATAGCTGCATACCGATTAGAGTAATGCTGTCTGCCTGAGAGACAAGCACACCTATTGTGAGGAGCAGCATCTGGAGTGTTGTCATGGTCCCGAGAATCCAGAGCCTGAGTATCAAAGCGAAGCCGAGACCCCCCATTATCATAGGGAATGCGCCGATGCCTGAGTCTCTTAAAGAGGTAGCTATGAAGATGGGGGTCGTTGCGAATTGTTTGAAGCCGCCGATTATGCCCCGTTCTTTGAAGGTTCCGATTATCCACCAGAATAGGTAGTTTGCTAGGAACCAGAACAAGAGAACGTTCGGTGGCGTCGGGTTTACGTTGGCGAGAACAAGTATGGAGTCCAGTATAGGGTCTCCCGAGGTATTGTAGCCATCGTTGGGTACAAGTATGAGGTAAAAATGCAGCCCAAGAGTCACAATGCTTGAGATGGCTGCTGTGACGATTGTGCTCTTGATCATTTTCGGTATGCCGGTGATGATTGATTTAATCATCATTGTGATGAATTGAATAGTGTTCTGTGGACCCTGTTCCTCTGCCAAGCATATACCCCCTTTCATCACTTTTATGTGGATGAGTTTATATTCTATTCGCTAAAATCAGAAATAAATTCAATTTATTACATTCGTGGTTTTTTTAGTGTAAAAGTAACTAGTAGCCACGTATCTCGTCAACATCAGACTTTGTCAATAGGGTGATACCGTTTCTAGTCCCAAGCCAGATGCTGCCATCTGGATCGACGTAGTATACTTTAACCTCGTCATTGGATAACCCGTCAGCCATCTTGAGTATCTTGAAGCCATCTGGGGTTTCAACGGCTAGGCCGTTATTCTCGGAGCCTATCCAGAGGTAACCATCACTGTCCCTGAACACGGACCTGATCTTGCCCAAGGGTAATCCATCTGTGTCATTCAATACATCTGTTATAACCCATTTTCCGTCACTGTACTCAAAATGAATAGCTGCACCTACTGTCATCAACCCCGTTGAGGCCCAGATGGAGCCATCGGTGTCCTCGTAGAACTGGACTATGTTGTTATGGACCAAGCCGTTTTCTGTCGTGAAGTACTGCCATCCTCCGTTCATGTATATGCTGATGCCGCCCTGCGGGGCCACATAACTGCCGAACCATAGCCCACCGTGGCTGTCCTCTATCATGGTATTGACGTAGTTATCGAGTAAGCCATCTGCATCAGTGATTCGACTCCACTTCCCATCCAGATAATAGTAGGCTCCATGCCAGGTCCCGGCCCACAACGTGCCATCGCTTGCCTTCATCAGGTAGTTTACTCGATCATCCACCATACCTTCTTTCACTGTGAGGGTACCGCAGCCACTCGTGTTGTACCATGTTAACCCCCTGTCGTGGCCTATCCATAGGGTGTCACCGTCAAGGACCATGTGCCGCGTGTAGGTCATGCGCTCCATGCAGTCTATGGGCGTTACATCGTGGGTTTCGATATTTACTCCGACTACGCCTTCCTTTCCCCCAACCCAGAGTACGCCATCCTGCTCAACCATGCATGTGATGTCGCCGGGGGGATTGATTATAGTGTATTTTGGGGGAGCACTTGTCTCGGTCTGTTTGCTGAAAAAACCCGTGGCAGCTAAAGTGAGCCCAACTAGTATCAGTACGATTATTGGGGTCAGGTTACTGTTTTTCGGCAATTCGTCCCTTCCTCATATCGAGTATTGTGTCTGCGTATTCCAGCTCCGACGCGTCGTGGGAGATGTAGAGCACGCCCATCTCCTGTTTCTTTGTCTCCTCGACGATTACATTGTGGAGAACCTCTTTGAGTTCAGGGTTGAGATTCACTAGAGGCTCATCCAGCAGGAGGTACTTCTTTTCGGCTATGAGCGCCCTCGCGATGCTTGCTCTTCTAGCTTCTCCTCCTGATAACTCGTTGGGGTATCGATCTGTTAAACCGGTTAACCCTATCCGTTCGATGAGTTCAGCTGTGGATCTTGTTGACTGAACGTAGTCTAGGTTCTCCTTTATGGTCATGTTTGGCCATAGTGCAGGGGTTTGAAACACCGCGCTGATGTCTCGCTTATGGGGCTCCAGCAGGTACTCTGATGTTGAGGCTAATTTATCCTCGATAAGAACCTCACCAGAGGAAGGATACTCAAAGCCCGCGATTATCCTTAGCAGAGTGGTTTTTCCTGAGCCACTGGGTCCAAGAATTCCCACGGTCTCGCCACAAGGTACTTCAAAAGATATCTCTGTTAATGCCTGAACCCTGCCGTAGGTTTTTGAGATGGTGTTGATTTTTATCACTCTGCTCTTCCTCCTCTGAATGTTTTAAACGCAAGTCCTGTCATCGTCATCATCAAGACTACGATTAATAGGCACAGCCCTGCTACTTCCTCTGATCCCCCGTAGTGTAGATAATTGAATATTCTGATCGTGATTGTCTCGCTGCCCGGTGGAACCACCATTAATGTGCTCCCCAGTTCACCCACGCTGAAGGCAAGCAGGGCCGCGGCAGCAGCTGCTATACCATATTTCTGGAGGGGAAGTTTCACTTTCCACAATGCCTGAGCTTCGTCTCTCTTGAATAACTCTGCTGCATCAAAGAGGAGTGAGTCAACGCGTTTTGACTGAGCGTATATTATTATGGTGGCTAATGCTACGAATCGTGTTGTAACCGCTATCACTGGCATGAACATTGTACCGTAGAGTTGTGGAACCCACTTTGTGTAAGCGTCGATTAAACTGATGCCTACGATGCTTGAAGGCAACGCAAGTGGGATAGCTAACAGCACCCACCAGAAGCCCCCCCTTCTAAGTTGATTGAATAAAACATAGCCCAAAGCCGTCCCAATGATAGCTCCAGCCACGCCGATAACCCCAGAGACCATAATGTCGTCACTAGCAGCCTTAACTGCAAAATAGAGGCTTGTGAAAGAACCTGTCTCAAGCAGAAGTCCGCCCACGAGAAAGACAACCTGAAATAGAATAATAATAACAGCCAACATCTGAACCGCTGTCAGCCAGTTTGGGAAACTCCAGCTAAAGGCGGCGCTTTCCCGATTGACGCTGCTACTCTGAACAGTGTTTCTCAGTCTCCTCAGGGAGTAAACGAGAACCGCTACTGTGATGATGACGATGGGTATTGATAATAATATGCTGTGAGTCGGATTGTTACTGGCGCTGAACTCGCTGAAGACCTCAAGGCTGTACACATTATAGCTGTAAAGGGTGGGGACGCTGTAATCAGTAACCACCAATATGAAGACGAAGCCCAGTGCAGCAAATATCATGGGAGACGCAAGAGGCAGCACAACATCCAGAAACACTCTAGCGTCCTCCTTGTAGAGGCGTGCAGCCTCCACGGCAGGAGTCTCTACAAGCATATACCCCACCATAGCCAAGCCAACCCCCAAGGGCAGATACGCCATAGTGTCCACGAGATAACTCATGAAGAAGCCATAAGATGATAGAGATACGCCTAATGGACTCAACATGTTGTTTAATGAGCCAACTGTACTCGACCACACCAAGGCGTGGATATAAGGCGGAACAGGAGCAGTAAAAAGAAAAGCCCACTTCACCCAGCGCCACACTACAGCCTGCTCATATACAAGTTTACTACCGGCGAATACCCCAACGATGGCTACCGTAACGGAAACGGTTGAGGCCAGGGTTAGCGAGTTGGTTAAGAGACCCATTCTTCTACCAGTCGGTAAAATTAATCCAAATAGCTCAGGTGACCTCAGCAGATGAAGCACAGCGTCACCTACCAGAAAGAGAAGGGGCCCAAAAAGGAATAATATCAAAATAGTTGGGGGAATCGCTTCCCTGAGCCTTGATTGATTCCCCTGCATCATGTTATCGGACAAATATCTCTGTCATTTCCCTTTTAGCTTGCTCTATAAAACTGTAGATCTCGACGTAGTTTACGTCCATCCCCTTGACGCTGTTGGCGTCAAAATAGGTTTGATTTACCTCAAGGTGACGAAGGGGTAACTGGAACCAGCCCGTTCCAACAAGCTCGCTTACAGTCTCTTTGCTCAGTAGGTAATCTATGAGCATCTTTGCCTCTTCGCTGTGAGGCGCATCGTTGATCATGGCTACGCTGTTGGGGATAAGCAGTGTTCCCATCTGGTCTGGTCCTTGATCGAGGAACATCATCTTCACTGGTGCACCACGCTCTATGGCTCCTATACCATCATCTGTGTCTGTTAATCCCATCATGACTTCTCCATCAGCTACAAGATCACGTACAACTCCGTTGCCATCAACAACTCTGACTCCTCGTTGGTTGAGGGCTGTGAAGAACTGAGCAGCTTCTGTAGGTCCAAGAACAGCGTATAATGCAGCTGCCTGTGTCGCTGTAGTGCCAAACACAGGGTATGCAATAGCTATCTGGTCAGCGGGATACTTCTCGTCGAGGAGATCAAAGATCGAAGAAGGGTAATCTTCAGGGCTCAATAGCTCCGTGTTAACCAGACATACCCTTGCCCTTCCACCGAACCCAGTCCAGTAGTGTTCTGGATCAACATAGACATCAGGTATAAGCGCTCCTTCGGGTGAATCATAGGGCGCAAGGACGCCTTCATCCTTCAAGAGTATCGTCTGAGCGATCTCGCCGCTCCACCAGACATCAGCGAGGGGTTTATTTTTCTCAGTGATAAGCCTGTTCACTAGCCCAGTTGTCTTCGCTGCCTCAACATCATAGACGGCTTTCACCTTTATACCCGTCTCAGTCTGAAACTTGTCGAGTATGGGCTCTGAGAAAATCTGGTCAACAGATGTATAGATTATGACCTCCCTCGGGGTATTTCTATTCAGGACCATGTAGGTGCCTGCTGCCAGTACGATTGTGAGGATTACAGCGATGTATTTGTACTGAACTCTGAACGGCATGTTCAGCACAAACGACGCTGCTCTATATTATTTCTTCGGCATCACCACGAATATCAAAGCACTCGCAAAGATGGTGACTACGGAGATAGCAAAGAAGGTGAAAGCATACCCCTGCCCATCAATCATCGCTCCAACGACGGAGGTAGAAATAGCGCCAACGATATTACCGAACATCGTCACAACGCCTAACCCCATAGCCTTCAACCCGGAGGGCAAACTGGCTGTTGTTGAGGAGTAGATAATCGGCGAGAAACTGTATAATGTGAGACCAAGTATCAGTAGGTTCACTATTAGAAGCGATGTACCAGAATACAATACAAGGCTTGAGAGAAAGATAGCGCTCAACGCGGCTGCGCCACAGATAGCGTTCTTTGGGCCAGTCCTTTCAACAATCAACCCACTCCCCATCTTAGCGAAGATTCCGGCAAAGGGCAAAGCCATCGCCATGATGCCGGCTGCTGCTACATCCATTCCCTTGAACTCGACCAAGAAGATGGGGGTAAAAGTGAACGTGGTCCTTAGAACGAGATTGTACGCTGCGTGTGAGAGGGCGTATGGGATTAGAACCCACATGTATTCTCGTATGCTGTGATTTTCCTCTTTCTCCGAGACTTGATGCACTGGTGTCTCGTCTTTCATGAAGAGGAAAGTAGCAATCGACAGCAGGAAGGCTGGAACAGATAAAACCATGAAAGCAGTACGCCAGCCCCACACAGAAAGAATCGATACCGCAACAGGGAACGCCAACGTGTTCCCAACATTCGCACCAGACTCATTAAACCCGATAGCCCTGCTCTGCTTATCTCCGAAACGGTCAGAGAGCAACGCATTCGCCACAGGTAGATGCACTCCCTGAAACAACCCCACCAGAAACCGGAGGAAGAAGACCTGAATAAAGCCCTGAGCGCCAGATATGAGGAAGGTTGCCGCCCCGTACCCGATCATGCTTGAAGCCAGCACTTTACGTGGACCATACTTGTCGCTGAGGACCCCGGCTGGCAGTTTACTGATTATGTATCCAATCAGGTAGGCGGTCTCCAACAGCCCCGATTGGGCATGAGTCATGCCAAGCTCACTGCTTAACACAGGTAAGACCGGTGGCAATACGCTGCGTGCAAGGTAGATGCTTATCCAGCCCATCCATGTGATCATCAACACGGTGTAGTTGTTGTTCCACCAGCTGGGTTTCATACCGACAGGATACGCAGCTGAGATAATTATTATCTTCGATAAAGGGGAGAGTTAGCAGTTCTCATCCACGAGGGCTTTGACCTTAGCCTTGGCATCCTTCATGATATCCTTACCATGAGCATAGATGAAGACATCAAAATCATAGTCCAACAGCCGCTTCATCTCAGAGATAGCCTGCTTAACATCCAGACAGTAACGTTCAGGCGGCGGCATCAGGTTACCCTCCTCGTCGCCAAAGATGGTGTCACCGGCGATCATCGCCTTATACTTTTTCAGATAATAGCTGCTGTTTCCCTCACTATGACCGGGAACATGAATTATCTCGATGCCGCCACAGTAAGGAAGCACTGTATGGTCTTTAAGCCCCTTGACATCGACACCGACAGCCTCCTTGATGAGAGGCGCCTCCAGTTCATGAGCCATAACAGGGGCACCCGTTAGCTCCACCAACTTGGGTAGGTTCTTGACGTGATCCCCATGCTTGTGGGTGACGAGAATGGTTTTCACATCGCTCCATTTCTTACCAATGGATTTGAGCTCTGCCTCAATATTATCAACATGCTGTGGAGTCATGCCTCCGTCTATGAGTATGGTTCCCTCCTCGCAGTCCAATATCCATGACTCCATGCTGTGATTCTTGGCCTCAGAGTGATCCATGCTGTAGACTTTCTCTAGTATCTTAACCATTATAACATCGAGAAATAATGTGGAGAAAACCTACTTAAAACATAGGGGAAGGAGGTCATTCAGCGGTTTGATGCGTTTTCTTCACTCAGCTGCATAGCCGCAGTCGGATAAAGCGCCACCGATGCATCTGATCCATGCTTCTCCACGAGTAAACTGAGTGCCTGACTCCACGATTTAACCCACTGACTACCCTCGCCATAATAATATTCATCCATCTTCGCTACATCAGGGGAGACGCATATGACTCGATCCATCTTCCACGGCTTCTTCAGATAAGTGGTCTTGGTCCATCCCCTGCCGCCGTAGTCAGAGCCGAAGCGCCCATTATAGTGATGAACCCTGCAACCCTCAGGGGTATACAGTAGGAAAACCATGTCACCGCCTTCCCTCACTGAGTCTCTGAGGAGATAATACGCCTTGTAGCTCTCATTCGCCATAGGGTATCCGTTGCCTACAACGATGTCCGCGTCTCTGTACAACTTGGTGGCGTAGTGTTTTCTGGCAAACATTACACCAGCCCTGTGGGCTTCAACTACGTCACCGCATACAAGCCCAGCGACATCAGAGTCACCGTTCATGAAGCCGTTTATCACAAAGTCCAGCCCAGCCATTCTGGCAGCCTCCTCAGAGTCGAGACGCCTGATGTTCTCAGCCACCTTACCCGGACCAGTTCCCTCATTGATCCTGTGGTTATGGGTTATGCTGTCAATCCCCGATACGCCTGGGAGCAACATCTTGCTGCCGCCGCCGAAGCCGTAACCGAAATGAGGCATCATTGTTCCCAGCGTGATTTTGAGGTCGCAGCTCATCACCTCCCTGTTCACATGCACAGGGGTTCCTCGGCTCGTCTCACCGAGTTCAACGAGGTTCTCGTAGCAGTTATGGTTGAAGACGAGAAAACGTTCAGGAATATCAGCCCCGAGTTTTTTCTGGAAATCAAAGAGAAGACGCCCATGATGAGCCCCAGTAGCCATCATGAAGACAATCTGATCATCGTTTAAGCCGCCTCGATGAAGCAGCTCAAGCACCGAGGGTAGCATCTGCCACTGCTTTGTGGGGCGTGTCATGTCATCAAATATGATGCAGCATTTTTTCTTGCCTTCAGCTAATTTATCCAGTGGCTCTGTGCCCACTGGATTCATCAACTTCTCCATTATCTTCTCACGGGAGAGAGAGGGCGTATTGTGACCATTCATCTTCTGTTCATGGACTTCCCACCCATCAGGGAAGCTCAGTGTCTCTGGTTTCCAACCGTAAAACTCCCATGCGGGAACCTTGTATGATGCCATGTTCTATCTAAAGGTGTTTAGATATAAAATACAAAGTACGGCTTTGACGTGATAACATAATTTTATGAGTAATATTAAACGATCCTAGTATCATGGAAGAGTTCCCGAGAAAAGGCTCAGCAATCTACGATATGCTCAAGGGAGATGAGGAGACTAAAAGGAAATCCCTGAATACATGGAAAAGAATGAACAAGATAGTCATATTTCTATACGAGCTAGGGTTGCTTCCCCTCATAGGCGTAGGATACTATATAGTGCTGCTCTACACAAAGGGAAGGCGCTCAGGTAAGACAAGGGTAACGCCTCTGGAGTACAGGAGAAGAGGAGAGGCTGTGCTACTCTTTTCGGCTAGGGGAAAAATCTCAGATTGGTATAGAAACCTGAGAGCCAACCCGCAGGACACAGTGCTACGCATAGGATTCAAGAAGTACAATCCGAGTGTGGAGTTCATCGATGAACCAGAAGCCATCGAGGAGACCATGAGGTGGTATGTAAAGAAGTATCCCCGGAGCAGCACGATGCTGTTCGGGTGGGACCCGAAGAAGGATGACCCAGAGACCGCGGACATCGCCTCACTCGTGGACGCTATTAAGATAGTGAAGTTAAATCCATGAGAAAATAGCGGATAAACCAGCTTAGGTATCGGTTTTAAGGGAGATTTTATTCAAAATAGGTGCATAATTCTTAATCAAATCTGAATGATTAAGTATAGCTTTATTAACCGGGGGTGTTCCTCTGGTGCAGATATCTGGAGTGTCGTTTAGACAACGTATTCTACTTATCGAACTAAGTAATAGGAGTGAAAGTTATGGGTTATAGAGAGAGGCGCAGCAACGACCGTGGTCCACGCGAGATGCACAAGGTCACCTGCAGCGACTGTGGAAAGGAGACCGAGGTTCCGTTCAAACCAACCGAGGGCCGTCCAGTCTACTGTCAAGAATGCTTCCAGAAGCATAGAACACCACGCAGGTACTAGATACCTCGGTGTACTCTACCGGATTCCCGTCTAACGGGATTCCAAGAAATTTTATTTTTATTATCAACTTAGAGCGCTTACATCATCTTAGAGGCGGTGGCGCCGGGAAAGGGATTCGAACCCTTGAGTCCGTTAGGACACCAGCTTTCCAGGCTGGCGCTATACCAGGCTAAGCGACCCCGGCAACCATCATATTCCCTGATGCCATGCTTTTAAATGTTGAACTCATGAAACAGTCTTCTCTTCGTGGACTGGTTCCATACAGCTTATAATACGCGGGACCTTAGATAGCGAGAACAAAAATGAACGTAGGCTGGGTTGAACGTACACAGAAAACACTGGATCAGCTACAGAAGATCAAAGATAACAGGGAAAGGGATAGACTGGACATAATAACGGGTATGAGGTTTAGCTTCGGAGCCCTCAGCCAGAGCCTCGGAGGCTGGATGCAGTGGGTTAACAGCCCGGAGGTTATGACCCAGTTCACGCGAGAAGAGCTACTGGATATGAGCGACCAGCTTATCGATTTGATCACCAAGTTCGTGGAATATGACAGGGACATCACTGATTTTGGTATGCAGAAGGGACTCGGTAAGCAGAGGGAAGAGGAAGAAAACCGATTCGTGATATGATAATCTTCATATTATTTTCTGTATTCGCGCGCGCCCGGTTCAAGTCCTAGTTCTTTGACCAATGAGATAATGAGCTACTTCATCTATTCCCCAGAGACACATAAAAACCAGTATGAGGTGGAGA
>CAYTVK010000002.1:25099-25325 GCA_964441725.1 uncultured Candidatus Bathyarchaeia archaeon
AATTAAATATTGCCTATACCTCATGCAGAGAACGCGGAAAATAATGCGCTTGCTTGTTTTTTCAGTAAATTTACCTCTGCATAACCTTCATGAATATTATATTCATTTACCATATGATACTCGCCATTCCAATAAACCAGATCCATGGGAGAGAGAACCATGGTAGACCCGCTTTACGCAGGTATCAGGCTGATAAACGGCCTCATCACCGTGCTTCTAGCATACC
>CAYTVK010000002.1:25335-30423 GCA_964441725.1 uncultured Candidatus Bathyarchaeia archaeon
CTACTGGAGCATAGGATATGTTCTATATGGGATAAGCATCGTGATGCGGATTCCAACAATCGCAAATAGAGAGGTTACCCCTCTTGCGGTGATCTCATTCGTTGGTCTGATTTTGGGGTTAGGTCTAATTGTGGCAGGTATAGGGGACCTTGTTAATAGAAGTCGTCAATTTCTCTTGTCGACGCTCATTCTACCAGTAATATTAATCATTTTGTTGTACACGGGAGGAGACTGGATCGACTTCGGCATCCTTGTCGCTCTCACGCCATATGCGTTCATTACGTGTGCGTTACTGTATATCAGGATGAAGTACAAGCTGGATATCACGTTACTTCTCGCAGGATGGGCCAATATACTGTTCATAAACATAGCCTATCTCTACCAGTTAATGGATGAAGGATACGTTGATCTGATGTCCACCCTAACCAAGATAATAATCTACGTCGGAATGACAAACCCCAACTTTTCGTTTCTCTACGAAGAACTAACAAACTTCTTGATGGGCGGACTCCCCGTAGAGTATGGTGAAGCTACCCCAGGTGGATTCGCCATGGTTGATCTGAATTTAAGAAGCCGAGAGAAGGAGATCGCCTGGATCAAGGAGAGGATTATTCAAAACTCGCGTAAGGGAAAGCGAACCATCCTAGTGTCCCTGTATGACCAGATCACGCCAAAGGATATCATTGATAAAGATACGCAGGATAATTTCTACCTAGTCAGGATGGCTAATGGGTATAGGAGAAGTTTTGTAACCTTTGAGGAGCCCATTATTTCTATTAATGACGATATTCAGCTGCTGGATATACTCTTCAGTGATATCGTTGGGTTCAGTAACTCCAATTATGTTCCATGTGAAATCATCCTCTACACATTTTCACAGCTCATCATAACGCATGGCACAAGACGGGTATATGGTTTCTTAACAGCCAAGATGAGTCAACTCAAATCCAGCAAAGTGAACTTCATTGGGTTTTACAATGTTGACTCCCATGAAAACCAAGCGGATATAAAAATGTTTGAGAGTCTCGCAGACTCATTAATCACTCACTGATTTAGAAGAATTTTGAGCTGGTCATCGGTCATATCGATTCTGGCTATTCTTGACATGCCTTCCTTTTTAGAGAAGAAGTTCTTGAATGCGCCTTTAGATAGCTGGCTCAACCGAAGGGGGTTGTACTCCATCATGTTGTTTAGGTCTCTGTAATCCTTGTCAAACTCCATGAAGGTTTCATGGATTTTTCTAGCCATCTCATCCAAATCAACCTCTTCTTTGAACTCGACATACAGACGCAGGTATTCCTTGGTGTCATCAAGTTCTCTCTTAGCTGTGAAATCAACGAAAGGTATCTTGGCTTCATCAAGCACCATCAAGATTTCCTGTTCATTTATCCGGGTAAAGTTGTGAAGGGTTATGAGTCTGTCTGCCCTAGAATAGAACTTGAATATGGGGGTCTTTACTTTGAGGAGCTTATCCTCAAAGCTGATGCATTCTAGTATATCGGAGGTAACGTTTCTCGTCAGATCAGTGAAGAAAGGCGTGATGATCAACTGGTATCGCCCGCCTATTTCAACATCCTTGAGTTTCACTATCTCGGGTGGATCATCGATCCTTTCAATGTGCTGAACAATCACATGCTCCTCTGGAATGAACTCGGGGTAAATTAGACGCCAATCAAAGAAGAATCCCCCAGGATACTCTATGGAGGGAATCGTTGAAGCTATGGACTCTGTTGAGGCGTATGGAGTCTTCGGGTATGAGCCGACGAAGTCTTTCACTCTATCCTTAAGCTCAATGGCGGATGCGTCCATGGTGAGAAAAGCTTTCAGCTTTAGTTTACCGTTAATCCGGGGCTGAATATCATCCAGCAGAGTAGTGATATTCATCTGAGCCAGATCAATCTCCTTATAGTGCTCTACAAAGTAGTCTACTTTTTCTTGGAAGGTCATGTTTTCACTGTTTTCTGGCACAATGCGGATAAGACTTGAGTTATTTTTTGTAACCTCCTTGGAAGCGATGTTGCTTATGAAGGAGCCACCGGGGATGTTCACGTACAATGTGTCTCCGAAGTTGAACTGATATTTCTCTCCATCAAAGGTGCTGATAAAGAAAATGCTCAGCCCAGAGTTCATGATAACTTTATTGAGGAATGTTTTCGGAGTCAGATAGACCTTGGGCTTACTCATGGTGCCGCTGGTCATGGACTTGAAGTAATCATTCAGTGGATACATGAAGTCGCCTTCATGAGGGTCATTGTAGTATCGTTGATAAAACGCGTATCCGGTTAGGGGGAGATCGTTTATTGTTTTCCCCGGTTCAAGCCCAAGTTCTTTGCCTATCTTGCACTGCTGGAGTTTCTCCATTTTTCTCTGGATGTTCTTCTCATATTTTTCGTCGATTTTTTTCTCGTTCAGAAAACGGGTAGCCCTGTAGATAATCAGAGGCTTAACTAGTTCTAAGAATGATCTCATCACACGCATCACATTCTCATTGCTTACAATGATTTGAATGAACGTCTAACACTAACTGTTCATATAACATTTATCGTCAGAAAATGATTGAATTTTAAATAAAATAGATGCAAAACAGGCTTCAATAAATAATACTTGAAAGATTATACATATCTAGTTCAAGTTGGATACCCTAACGATAATACTCTACGCTGCGAACGGTCTGATTCCATTCGTCTTCACGGCGCTCCTATACAAGAGGTACAGTGAGAAGAAGAAGCGTTTCTACCTGTACTGGCTGACTGGTTTTTCCGCTTATGGATTGACCAGTCTGGTCAACGCTTACATGTTTCTTGACGAAAATGTGCCTCCTCTCTTCGGCCAGTTGTTGTCTTTGTTTTCACTGATAGCTTTCATAAGCATCTCGACTGGCGTCGGGGAATTAATCAAGAAGGCCCGTAGCTTTTTCCTAGTGTCCCTTGGGGCACCAGTCGTATTGTTTGCATTATCTGTTTCAGGGCTTTACAGCTCGACACTTGATCTCATGTTTATGGCACCCTATCTGATTATTACAGTGGGCTTTGTGGCGCTGCAGTTCAAATATCATGCAGACTTCGGTTTACCGGGGCTTGGCTGGCTCCTCATACTCATAGCGAATATCGGTTACTCGACTGGAAATGTCTCTTTCTTAGCCGCGCCCTTCATCGCTATTCTTGGGAAATCCGTTGTCTTCTACTGGATGACCCGTCCTCGTTTCTCGTTGATAACAGAGGAGTTTGAGGAGTTCATGATGGGTTCAAGCACAACGGCTGCACAGGGATCGATAGTAACCATGGTTGAGACGACGATAAAGCAGCAGGATTTGAGGTGGATTAGGAACCAGATTATTGAGGGTGGTAGCAAGGGGGTCCGATCCATACTTGTATTAACATATGATCAGATAACGGATGCCCTTCTGTTAAAGTCCGGGTTGATGGATTTACCGGACCTGTACATCGTTGAGATGACTCAGGAACGCCACCCTATCGGTGAAGCATTCTCGGAGAGAGTCATGATGATTTCAACAGAAATCGACGAGCTAAGTCTACTACTATACGATATCCGGGACTTCGTCTTGGCTCATGGTAT
Source organism: uncultured Candidatus Bathyarchaeia archaeon (assembly GCA_964441725.1). Lineage (GTDB taxonomy): Archaea > Thermoproteota > Bathyarchaeia > TCS64 > TCS64 > RBG-16-57-9. Next base: position 28,912 of record CAYTVK010000002.1, read on the forward strand.
AAAGTCTCAGATTCTCTTCTACAATGTGTCTACACTGATTTTCATGGTAGGCTGGAAGCGCATCTATACGTTCCTGATATCTCTGCTGCCTCAGCTTAAGACCAATGAGATAATGAGCTACTTCATCTACTCTCCAGAGACCCATAAAAACCAGTATGAGGTGGAGATAATGAGACACCTAGGAGACCGCGTCATAACAACAGGTTAACCGCCTAATCGTTAATGCTAGACCAGCGTGGTTAATCATAATAGATGGGTTAACCATCTTCAATTCATGCCTGATTACGAGACTATTCACAGAGAATCAATAGTGGTGGACACCCACTGCGACACATTGAAGTGCCTCTTCAAAGAGTTCACAGCCCCAAGAGATAGCATGTGGGAGTACAGGGGAGACATCGGAATGGGACAAAGGTCCAGCATAGGACACCTCGATGTACCCAGAATGAAAGAGGGAGGAATCACATGCCAAGTATTTGCTGTTAGCAGCGAGAGGAGCAGGGTGCCAGCGTATCCCCTCAGGACAGCCATGCTCATGATAGAGCGTTTCCACAGTGAATGCGATTCAATACCAGACCTCGTGCCTGTGACATCGTACTCTGATATAGTTGAGGCTAAGAAAAACGGCAAAGCCGCTGGGATGCTGAGTATTGAAGGAGCAGATGTAATAGAGGGAAGGATCGAGATGCTCGGAGTATTCCACAGGCTTGGTGTACGCATGGTGGGGCTTGTCCACAGTCTTCGTAACCAGCTCGCCGATGGCGTAACTGATGGCAGGACAGGTGGAGGACTAAGTGTCCTCGGTGTTGAGGCGGTGAAGGAACTGGATCGCCTAGGAATGATCATCGACGTGAGCCACTTAAATGACGAGGGCTTCTGGGATGTACTGGAGAACACCAAGAACCCCATTATAGCCAGTCACAGCAACGCGAGGGCTGTCTGTTCACATCCGAGGAATATGACCGATGAGATGATAGAGGCACTCGCAGAGAACGGGGGAGTCATGGGGATGAACTTTGCGCCATCATTTGTTCACCCAACTAACGCGACACTAGGCGGAGTAGTCGACCACATCGACCACATTATAGAACTCGTTGGCCCCAACCATGTTGGTCTCGGGAGCGACTTCGACGGCATACCATCCACTCCAACGGGCCTAGAGGACGCCTCAAAGATACCGGGAATCACCCGTGAACTCCTAAACAGAGGCTACAGCAGAGAGGATGTCGAGAAGATTCTGGGTGGAAACCACCTCAGGTTATTCAAAAAAGTAATAGAATAAACATCAAGGGGGGGAGGGGAGTCAACAATCCCAGCCAAAACATGGCACCCAGCTATAAAAGAAGCCTCAGAAGCGCTTCTTTTTGATCTCAGACAAAGTAAAAATCGGGTAGAGTAGCCGATGAAAGCTGACGAAAAGCGTGTCTGTAACCGGGAGTTAATTTTCTCCTGAATGGAGATTAGAGCAGTATGCTCTCCCATCGATAAGAGCTGCATCCACAGTTATCATCC
>CAYTVK010000003.1:0-26989 GCA_964441725.1 uncultured Candidatus Bathyarchaeia archaeon
TGAGAACCTACTAATCGCATTAACAGGTCCAATGACAGGTATATACCCCGGTGGCAGAATATGCGTTACAGGAAAATCCCCCGTCAGTAATGGCACCGTGGGCAGCACTGCGAGCACAGAGTTCGCCCATGAGCTGAGGACCGCTGGCTATGATGGAGTCATCGTTTCTGGTAGGGCGGATAAGCCGGTCTACATCTTGGTCACTGATAATGGAGCTGAGATCAGGGACGCCAGCCAACTTTGGGGAACCGTAGGAGAGGACACGCTGAGGATACTGAACAAGGAGATACCTGAGGAGCTAACCAAGAGAGACCCCCTTATGGGTCTCTGGAAGGACCCCGGCATGATCTACATTGGACCAGCGGGTGAGAATATGGTTAGAAATGCCTGCGTCATGACGAAACTATGTCACGCATGTGGATATGGGGGATATGGTTCCGTGATGGGGTCCAAGAACCTGAAGGCAATTGTTGCGAAAGGCACCGGCCCAATACCGGAGGTGTACGCGCCTGAGGCAGTAAAACTACTCTGGAAGAGAGCCCATCAGCATCTCATTGCTAATGATAGCTTCAGAAGACAGGGAACGGGCTATGGAGGATGGGACACTGCCAACAGCTTCAGCTCTGAGCCCATAAGAAACTGGCAGGATGAGTGGCATGATGAAAGAACCTTTGGTGGTCCAGAGTTTGAGACCGAGTTCTGGGTGAAGAAATTATGGTCGGACTTCAACTGCACTACGAGTTGCATGAAGCTAAGCTGTATAAAAGCTGGGCCATACAAGGGAGCTATCACAGATAACCCAGATTATGAGCTTCAGGCTTACTGTGGAGCCAACTTCGGTATCTTTGATCCAGCCGCGAATATTCACCTCAGCGCACTGATTGATAACCTAGGGCACTCTGGTATCGGTGGTGCGAACACTATGGGCTTCGCGGCTGAGCTCTATCAGCGTGGAATATTGACCGAGAAGGACCTCGGATTCAAGCTGGAGTGGGGAGACACAGAGGCTTTTGAGAGACTGGCTAAGCTCATCGCCTACAGGGAAGGTATCGGTGATATTCTGGCTGAAGGTACCTATAGGGCGGCTCAAAAGATCGGTGAACTGAAGGGAGTAGACTGTATGCCCTATGTTGTCCATGTGAAGGGAATAGAGGTAGGTGCACACGGGACTCGGAGCGACAAGGACTTCCTAGCCCATGACATCGGATACGCTGTGAGTGTACAGGGCGGAGACCATACGAGCATAGCAAGCGATGGATTCCACGAGATGAGCGGGTCATTATTCAATGACTCCGCGGTAATATGCAACTTCGCAAGAACCCCAGTGGAACTCATCTTTGACTTCGCAAAATCTGTCACAGGCTACGATATCTCAATAGATATCTGGCGTCGAGTAAATGGACCAAGAATCACCACGCTTCAAAGAATACTGCTTCTTCTAGGTGGACCCGATGTAATATGGGAGCCCATCTCTGATGACGAGAACCCATCGAGATTCTATGAGCCGCTCCCTAGTGGACCACATAAGGGAAAAACCACTGATAAGGAGCTTGTTCAGAGCAGAAGATTAACTTACTTTGAGACACTGGGCTGGGATGAACAGGGAGTTCCAAAGAAGGAAACTCTTGAGAGCCTCGGCTTGAATGATCTTGAAAAGACCGTGGACAAGTTTCGTTAATCCCCTTTTTTCTACCCGTTAAATATTTTATTAAGCAGAGAAGATTTTCGATGATCTAGATTTTATCATTTTCGAGGAAAGAGGAGAAATCATTTTTTCTCGATGAGTAATCCGAGTTTTCTTGGAAGCAGTAGAATCTTCGTACTACTGCGTTGCCAATGTCCTGTTCAATACATCCCAATATACCGAGTTCTACTAGGTGGTTCAATCGATGATGTATTAGACCGGGAGATGAATCAGGCAGCTCCTTTTTTACGTTTGCCCAGACCTCTTTACTGGTCATGAATTGCTTGTACTTCACGGCCTTAATTATTGTCTTGTCTAGCGCATCTAAGAAGGGTTCTTTGCGGGAGTCAAAATAGTTCATTTCTTTTTTCTCGTGCGTTTTTTAGTCTCAAACACCGCCCCTCGCACTCTGGGTAATTTTCAACTAAATAAAAAAATACAGTGCTCGTCAATAAGGGTTATGCATCAGTCTTGAGTCCAAGTATGTTGACGAGTTCTTCAGCCGCTTTTCGATGTTTCTCATCCTTAAGCAACCTAACATTCGCCAAGATGTGGGCTATAGATTTCCCAATATAAGGCTCAAGCTGAACACCGGGGTCCCTCAGCTCCTGTCGCTCCTCAAACTCCTTCTTCTGACGAATATACAGAACCTTCAATAGAGTCTTCACATGAGATTCCTCGCCTTCAGGAACATGGATATTGTAGGCAGACAAGCCTCTCATGAGTCTATTGATTAAGTCCTCTTGCCAAGCCATGTATTCTTCGTCATCGACCATGGTCTCATCCAGATAGTAGGATACGTGGAAGCTCCACGCCGTAGCCCTGTAGTATGGCTGGATCTTGTTTTGGATTATCTCCTCTCGTACCTTTTTCACTAATCCAGCGTCCTCAAGAAGTCTGAGATGGTACATGATGCTGCTGTAGTTCTTATCTAACTCTTTCACGAGGTCGGCTGCACTCATCTCCTTGTGGGTGACGAGGCATAGAATGTTTCTTCGTAGCTCATCGCTCAGGAGTTTGGCAACCTCAGGGTCTTTTATGACCATCAAGCTTTTGGGCTCCATGACTAAACAGTGTCTCCTTTATTATTTGAAGACATCCTGCTTCCAATATATGAGGTCCCGGCGCCGAGTATGCAAAGTATAAGAAATATCGCGAATGTGCTGCTGATGCTTAGAAGTAAGTTTGGGTAGAGTTCTGGTATGATAGCCGCTGAGCCAAGATATATCGCGATCAAGGTCATCGCTATTCCCTGACTGAGCATCTGCCCTGTGAGCCTCATGGTACCGACGGTTGAGGATGCGACCCCGAATAGGCTCTGGTGAACGCAGCCCATGATGGCGTTGGTATTGGGGCTGCTGAATAACGCCAAGCCACACCCGAGAACCATTAAACATCCTACAACGTAGAGGATGGAGGTATCAGAATCTAAAAAGACAAGTGGAAATAGAGACAACGCCGTTACTGTCATTCCGATGGTGGCGATCTTAGCTGGCTGTATACGGTCACTGAGTCTACCGGCGATGGGAGAGACAAAAGCCTGTATTACAGGTGAGGCTATCATGATTGTCCCAGCTTGCTGCGGATCCAATCCCTTGAGGTATTGAAGATACAGGCTTAGAAGGAATGTTAAGCTGAACGTGGCGCTGAAGTTAATCAATGCAGAGATGTTAAACAGGGTATAGGCTAGATTGGATCGGAATAGGTTGAGGTCTAGAACTGGGTTTTCTACTCGCTCCTCGATATATACGAATACTGTCGTCAACGCTATTCCTGCCGCTATGGGCAGATAGGCTGATTGAGCTGGAAGCATGGACATTCCATACATTAATGCTAGCAGCATGAGGCTAAACACCAGCGAGCCGATGATATCGAACTTGCCATCATCATCCATCTTCCACTCAGCCTTTAGCTTGGTCAATATGAGAATGACAACGAGAACCCCGATGACTACGTTAGCCAAGAATATACTTCTCCAGCCAAAGTTTTTGGTAAGCAGACCCCCTAAGTAAGGACCTGCGCTGAGGCCAATATATACCACGGCTATTGAGTATCCCAGCATGGTTCCTCGTTCCTTTGGCGAGCTTACTGAGACAAGTATCGCTAAGCTGGTTCCAAATATCATGGAGGCCCCGATGCCTTGGAGGGCTCTCAGGAGCACCAGTGTGGCTGATGAAGGATACACTCCCAGTATAGCGGATGAAACCGTGAATACAATTATACCATATAGGAAGACTCGTTTGCGCCCATACATGTCAGCGAGTCGCCCAAAGGGTATCAAGAACATCGCGGAGGCCAGCAGATAAGATAGGCTTGCCCAGCTCATAGATATCGCGTCCAGTGCATACTCTTTGGCTATGCTTGGTAAGGCTATGTTGAAGCTGCTCGAGTTAAATGGTGTCAGGAAGCTGCTGAGACAGACGGTGATGAGCACAGCACGTTTATCGATTTCCATGGCTAGCTGTACAGGTCATTGTGCTTTGAGTATTTCTCGTATTCCCTGTTATCAGTCATTAAACGGTATAATGAGGAAGCCTATCGCTTCTTGGACATTATAATGCCTTTGCACTTTTCCGCGTAATCACAGTAGTCTAGACAGCTTGGCATCTTCTCCTTCTTCTCCCACTTGGCACCACAGTCAAGACATTCACCCTCATCCTCGTCACTCCAGACCTCCACTCTGCCACCGCACTCCTCGCAGACCTCATAGCTAACAGTGGGTCTTACAAAATCCTGTATTCCGGGGCAGAAAGCCTCGCTGGGTCTTCTTATGAAGCTCAAATTATTCACCTATTTTAGTTCTGTCTGATCCATGGGAAGCGGCGTCTTAAGAACCAATACTTTTGAGAGAGCAGTTGGCTCCGTTACCACAGAATTTCTCTGCGTGGTTCTCAAGGGCGTCGATGATTGGATCCAGTGTCTCGTGGTTTAGATAGTAGACGTTGTTTTTTCCTTCTCGTTTGCGTGTTACAAATTTGCAACGTGTCAGTGGTCGTAGGTTGTGGCTTACCATGCTCTGTTCTTGGCCTATTGCTTCGACTAGTTCTGTGACACTCATTGGTTTCTCGTGTAGTTTTTCTATTATTGTTAGTCTCGTTGGGTTGGCCAGGGTTGAGAAGAACCCGTAGCATAGGTCGGTTACTCCTTGTTTCATCCAATCACATCATGAAGCATTCTTCATATGAAGAAATGCTCATAGAGTTAAAAGGCTTTCGCGTTAAGTTAAATAAAATAAATATTAGGAGTTAAAGAGGCAGTCTTCTCCTCCATCACAGCATTTCTTGGCGTGATTAGCCACCAACTCAAACAACGGATCGATAATGTCCTCGTTCAAGAAAACATACTTCTCTTTTCCCCTCCGCTCAGAAGTAATAAAGTGGCAAGACTCCAACAACTTGAGATTATGACTAATCATACTCTGCTCCTGATCCAGCAGACCCGCTAATCCGCTTACATTCATTGGACCTCTCTCAAGCTGCTCTAAAATCGCCAGTCTAGTTGGGTTAGCTAGTGTCGCAAAAAACCCGTAGCAGATCATATTTTGTCCATGTTTCATCCGCTTCTCTCACGCTCGAAGTCGATGCCGTAGTAAGTTGTACGGTGTTTTATAAGTTAAATGATGTAATGAAAGTAATAGTTGAAGAAAATTAAAAGTGTAGTTTGTTCAGGGAGCCGTCGATGACTTCCATTCCACTCATATATGGCCTCAGAGCCTCAGGAATCTTCACTGTACCGTCAGCCTGCTGATACTGCTCGATAACAGCGATCATGGTCCTGCTGGTTGCCAATGCAGTGTTGTTCAACGTATGGACATAGCCCTCTGGGGCCGCTCCTTCTTTGAGTCTATACTTGACGTTGAGTCTTCTCGCCTGATAATCAGTACAGTTACTATTGCTGCCCACTTCTCGGAACTCGCCGTCAGCCATCCACGCCTCGATATCATATTTCTTAGCCGCGATGCTACCCATGTCTCCGGTGCAGACGTTTACAACGCGGTAGTGCAGTCCAAGTCCCTCGTATAATTGTTCACTGTTTCTCTGGAGCTCCTCGTGGAGTTCCCAGCTCTGCTCCGGCTTGCTGAAGATGAATTGCTCTATTTTGTGGAACTGGTGCACCCTGAACATTCCTTTCGTGTAGCGCCCGTGTTGACCTATCTCTTTTCTGAAGCAGGGGCTGATTCCGCAGAGTCTGATGGGCAGATTCTCGGCTAGTATGGTCTCATCCATGAGCATGCTGCCCATGCTGTGCTCGCTGGTTGCAATGAGATACAGGTCCTCTTTATCCACCTTGTACATAACGGACTCGAAGTCTGACAGGTCTGTTACGCCTTCATACGCCTCGCGACGAATCATGTAGGGTGGCTCTATGAGGCTGTAGCCTCGTTTCAGCAGGAAGTCTATGGCGTAGCGTTGAATAGCGTGGTCCAGTAGAGCGAACTCGTTTCTCAGATAGTAGAACCCGCTCCCAGCGGTCTTGGCTGCTCGCTCAAAGTCAGCGATGCCTAGTGCTTCCGTTATCTCTGCGTGGCTCTTTGGCTTGAAGTCAAACTGTGGCTGTGTACCCCATCGCTTTATCTCGACGTTATCATGGTCGTCTTTACCGTATGGAACCGACTCGTGAAGTATGTTGGGTAGCCTCATCAACCCGTTTGTGAGGTCTTCCTCAGTTGAACTCATCTCTAGTTCTAGCTCTTTAAGCTGGGAGGGTATGTTGCTTGCCTCTTCCTTGAGGGATGAGGCGTCTCCCCCACTCTTGATGACGCGTCCTATCTCGGAGGATATCTCGTTCCTCCTTCGACGCAGTTCATTGACCCTTGATATGAGCTCACGCCATTTCTTGTCCGTGGCGATTACATGGTCTAGGAGCTCAAGCTTGGCCGGGTCGTGTCTTCTGGCTATGTTTGCCTTTACTGTTTCTGGGCTTTCTCTGATGAGTTTGATGTCTAGCATCCTAATCCACGCAACAGGAAACATAGGCAATGATACATTTAGAGGTTATGAGAGCAGGCAAGGCATCTTTACCCATTTTCACCTGTCTCTCCCTAGTGTTTTCCTGTGCGTTCGCCTTTTAACAGGATTTAATGGGTTTCTCTTTGATAACGCATGTCAATGTATGAGATTGGGGCTTTTGAGGCTCTTGAGTGGGCGTGGAATGTATTGAGGACGCAGGAGGGCATCGGGGAGGCAGATGCCACCAGTAGAATCAGGGAGATGCTTTTCAAGCTGGGCTCGGGGACGCCCGTTGACTTCAAGCAGCAGATCAATGAGATCAGAACCCTCTCGTAGCGGTTATTAGATAGCCCGTCTTTTCATATCTGATATCTTTGAGGATTAAACGACTCAGTCTGGCTGAAGGCGCAAAGGAGGCGTCTGGTTTAGCCGTGGTTATTGATGTCTTCAGGGCTTTCACTACTGACGCCTATGTTATGGCGAATGGTGCTGAACGGATTTACCCCGTTGCCTCGGTGGAGGAGGCGTTTGAGCTTAAGCGTATGCACCATGATTGGATACTCATGGGTGAGCGTGGGGGAAAACAGGTACCTGGCTTCGACTATGGTAATAGCCCATACGATGTGAAAGACGTGGATTTCACGGGCTGCTCGGTGATCCAGACCACCAGCGCGGGAACACGTGGACTCTTCAACGCATATCATGCAGACGAGCTCCTGCCGGGGAGTTTCGTGATTGCTGATGCAATAGTTGAGTACATCCAGAAGAGGAAGCCTGAGACAGTAAGCCTCATAGCGATGGGGTGGGGTGGAATGGAGAGGGCTCCAGAGGATGAGTCGCTTGCAGATTATATTGAGTCGAAGCTGAGAAGCGAGGACCCTGATTTTGAGGCGATGAAGACATATATTAGAAATGATCCTCAGGGGATGAAGTTCTTCGACAGGTCTCAGCCAGAGTTCAAGGAGGGAGATTTTCACTGCGCGATGGACCTCAACAGGTTCAGCTTCTGCTTGAAGCTGATGAAAGCAGATCAACCGTACATTGTGAAAGGGTAGACATATTTCCTAGTCCTTCCTCTGTTTATTATCTGAGATGAAGGTCTCAGATGTAATGATCAAGAACCCTGTTATCGTTGACCCAAATACTTCCTGTGGGGCTATAGCTCGACTGATGCGGGATAGGAAAATTGGTTCAATTATACTGGCTGATAACGGGAAACCTGTGGGAATAGTTACCGAGAGGGACCAGGTTCACAGGATTATGGCGGAGGAGAAGGATCCATTCATGTGTTATGCCCATGAGGTTTCAAGCAAGCCCGTTGTAGCGGTTAGCATTTACGCTGACGTTGAGATGGTCGTGGATTTGATGAATGAGTACAAGATCAGGCGCATCGTGGTGGTGGATGCTAATGATAAGATCATCGGTATTGTTACCACTGATGATTTGAGCAAGGAGCTAAGGAGTATGAGTGAGGAGCTAGCCGTCAAGTATTGGATGATCAACAAGAGAAAAGCAGTTTCTATATAATTTTCAAAAGATATTCTTAAAGATGAAATAAAATGCTCACGGAAGGATATCTAGAAGATTATAGGCAATGATAATATTCTCATTATTAGCAGAAAACTGAGCAATAAACACGCGAAAAAGGGGTTACAACTTGTTTATACCTAAGAATAACTACAAAATCCTATATTGGACCATATAACACAGTATAGTATTCTATGTGAGTGAGAGCTGAGATGGTAGAGTTCTGTGACCGCTGCGGTAGCTTCATGAAGCAATCGTCAAGCGGGTACGAGTGCCCCCGATGCGGCTGGGAGAAAAAAGCCATGGTGATCGAGGTCAAGGCAGGCCCAGACACCGAGGCAGAGCCAGTCTACGTAATGTCAGGGGTGGACAGCGCCATCAAGGTAAACCGTAAGTGTCCACAGTGTGGAAACACCGAGGCGTATCATAACATCACTGTTGCTTTGGGGGAACACGCAGGGGTCAACACTGACCGCAGCGTGGAGCGGTTCAGATGCACAAAATGCGGCCACACGTGGGTAGAGAATTAGCGAGGCTTGACCTCAACCTTTATGGGTATTCCTTCCTCGATGCTCTTGGATACTATACAGAAGTCCTCGAATAAGCCATGACACCTATCATATTGGCTCTGGAACTCCTCTAGATCGATCTCTGGGCTTATCTCAATGTTCACCTCGGCTATCCTCCAGCGCCCCTTCTCGTTGCGCCTCATCTTACCCTCAACCTTGGTCTCTATATCCCCTACCTCGGCTCTGGCTTTCTGGAGGCAGAACATTAGACTCGCTGTCAGGCAGTTGCCCATGGCTGCTGCGAGCACCTTGGATGCGCTGGGTCCAGCGTCTCCCCCAACGGGGGCAGGTTCATCCATGGTTAATTGCTCGACGTCGGGTATACCGAAGTCTACTTTGAATACAAAGTCTTTCTCTCGCTTCAATGATACTTTGAAGGTTTTCTCATCTTCACTCATCTAAATCGTATCTCATGAGACGTGGGATAGAATAAACTCATCGCAGTTTCACGTGGAAACTGATAAAGCGGAGAGGGATGAGGGTTAAGTTATGTCAGATATGCGACGCAGGGACAAAGAGATCACTGATAAGGTGGTTATCGAGGAAATCTTCAGACAGAACGATGTTGGAAGACTCGGCACAGCGATAGATGGTGAACCATACATCGTGCCCATGAACTTCGCCTACATCAGCGATAAAATATATCTCCACACCCACAGGGATGGAAAAAAGATCAAGGACATACAGAAGAACCCGCGAGTATGCTTTGAGGTGGACAGCGGAGAAATAGTAAGGGGGGAGAACCCATGCGACTTCAGCTGGGAGTATAAGAGCGCCATAGCCTATGGGGAAGCAAGAATCATTGAGTCAGAGGAGGAGCGGTTAAAGGCGCTACGGATCATCAGCGACAAGTATAGTTTTGGAAAGGGAAAGCTGATCACATCGGAGTTAATGCAGAAATTCAGCCACCTATGGCTTATAGAGATCAATATCGACAGGATGACTGGAAAGAGAAGCCCAGTAAAGAAGGCTGATTAACCCTTCCAGACCTTATACCAGCGGGCATAGCTCCGCTTCTGCCACTCAGGGCGATCCGTAGGATACAGCTCACGGTACGGGTAGGAGACGGTTTTCTCCTCAGTGGCTCCTTCCTCGATTAAGCCCTTCATGATCCAGCGGACCTCCTTCATCCACTGGAGCTGTTTCTCGACCTCATCTAGATCGCATACTGATCCATGACCGGGAATAATCGTCTCAACATCCATGTCAAGCAAACGTTTGAATGACCCAATCCATCGATCAGGATCAGCAGTAGAGTCACCAGCCCAAGGGAACCTGTTCACGAATAACAGATCACCAGCAAAGACTAGCCTATCATCGGGCACGTACACGATGCTGCTGCAGTCTGTGTGACCCGGCATATGGATGAACTCAACCCCATCCAGCTCCCATCTGTCCGTGAAAGTGGTCGTCGGCAAGACTATCTCAAGCCCCTCAAACAGCCACCAACGCTCAGGGGAATCCTTCTTGTAGGTCTCCAGCATCTTCTCAAGATTACCCAGAGCCCACTCATTCCTGAGACTGTTCTCCATCTTCTCATACAGGCGCTTTTGACTAACTATCTCAAGATCCTTGAACACCATGTTACCGAACACGTGGTCGCCGTGGACATGAGTGAGCAGCAGATGAATGAGGGGCTTCCCAGTAACCCTTGGTATGGCTTCACGGAAGGCGCGGGCAGAGCCGGGGTACTGGGCGTCCACCACGAGAACCTTGTCACTAAGCTCAATGACGCCTACGTTTCCACCCGTCTCCCCATCCCAGTTTGCGTACACATTGTCTGAAACCTTATGGAGCTTCATAAAACATCTAAAAAATAATGGGATTTGACGCATTAAAGCCTTAAGAAATAGGGATAGGTTTTTCAGATAAGCCTCAGTGTGCATGTTACAATGAGTATCCAAGAGAAGATCAGGGACATCGAGGACGAGATGGCTCGAACCCAGATCAACAAGGCGACAAATAGACACCTTGGGGTACTCAGGGCTAGGATCGCCCGCCTAAAGGAACAGGATAGAGAACGCATTGAGCGGGGTAGGGGACAGGTCGGTGATGGATATACTGTTCGCAAGGACGGCGACGCCACTGTGGTTCTCCTCGGTTTTCCCAGTGTGGGCAAGAGTACGCTGCTGAACCACCTCACAAATAGTAAGAGTAAGGTGGCTGCCTATGATTTCACTACTCTCACGGTTATTCCAGGTATAATGCAGTACCGTGGGGCAAAGATCCAGATACTTGACATACCGGGGATAATCAAAGGAGCCAGTGAAGGAAAGGGTCTCGGGAAGAGGATTCTGAGCGTTACGCGGAGCGCGGATCTGCTTCTCGTAATCGTGGATGTCTTTAACCCAGTGCTTCGTGAGGTTCTGCTGAACGAGATAAGGAACATAGGCATCAGACCGGATGAGAACGCCCCGTGGATTACTATTGAGAAGCGTGGCTCCGGTGGCATTGTAATCACCGATTTAGTGGGCATGACCCAGATGGATAAAGAGGGTATGAAGCAGATTCTCCGCGAATACAGGTATCATAACAGCAGGGTGGTGGTGCGCGAGGATATTGGTTATGACAAGTTCGTGGATGTGCTTCTCAAGAACACAATCTACATCCCGACACTGACCGTGCTGAACAAGATAGACATGGTTGATGAGAGTTACATTGATGAACTCAAAAAGACCCTCAACTATGACTTTCTTCCCATCAGCGCGGATACGGATGCAAACCTCAACGAACTACAGGAGAAGTTATTCCAGAAACTGGACCTCATCAGGATATACATGCGCCCCAAGGGCGAGAAACCAGACTTCGAAGAACCACTGATAATCAAGAACGGGAGCACCGTCGAGGACATCGCTGACAAGATTCACAGAGAGCTGAAGAAAGATCTGCACTTCACCCGTATCTGGGGTAAGAGCGTGAAATTCGGCGGCCAAAAGGTTGGCTTGTCTCATCAACCTATGGATGAGGATATTGTTACCTTCTATTAGGATACGTAAAACCCAGCCTCTGGGCTAACCATATCGACCTCGATCATGGCTCTCATGGTGTTAACTATATCAGGGTGAATACGAGCCACATCCATGAGACTTAAGATACCCAGCACCGTATACTTTTCCTCGTTCTGCGTCAATATGGGGAGCTTCTTAATCTGATTCACAAGCATTAGCTCAACCGCTTCCTCAAGAGGAGTATCCGGGCCAACAACTATGACGGGTTCGGACATAACATCACAGACAGGGACCTCCGTTGGGTCCAGACCCGCGCAGACTACCCTCGTGATTATATCCCGCTCTGTGAGTATGCCCTTCAAACCCTCTTCAGAGAAGACCAGCAGGCTACTGATCCCGAATTTTGCCATCTCCCTCGCAGCATTCTTCACGGATTCGTCAACGTCTGTTGTGATAACTCTCTCCGTCATAACATCGTTAACTGTTAGCACCATGTCTTTCTCTATTGTTCAGGTTTTAATGGGAATTAAAGCGATTATGGATTCATGATAGGGGTGAAAAGTTTACCTTGTTTTGTACACCTTCAGCTCAGCAGGCAGCTTCTCAGAGGCATAGCGAAGGATCAACGCAGGTGATTTCTGCTTCCATTTGAGCAGATATTCGTGGATTGCTTGTGGGTGCTCCACTGACGCCTCTTTGAGCATCCACCCGACGCCCTTCTGAACCATATCATCCTCATCCAGCATCAAACGATCAGCGATACGAAAGACCGCGTCCAACATCTCACCCTTATGAGCGATTGGAACCATGGTTACAGCTGATGCTCGCCGCCTCCAACGGTTATCCGACCCTGTCCACTGGATTAACTGCTCAACTAATCCCGGATCGTCTCGTATGCACTCGCTGATATGATGGGCTGTGAGATGATCTGTTGAAGCCCAGTTATTCAGGTAATCAACCCACCTATCGAATAACGGGAAATGCTCAGCTCCTAGCTTCTTCCTGAAGCGATCCAGCATTTTCAACCCCACAGAGGCAGCGTCCAAGCATCCCGTGGCGAGCAGTTCCTCCGTCAGTGATAGAGCTGCTGTTAGGTCTCCCTTAACCTGCGGGTAGAAGAGGTCCGCCACTTCCTTGTCCTGTCCCTGACTCAGCCCATAGGTCTTGATGGGTTCCTTGAAGTATCTGAGAAGATCATCCCTGCGTTTTGGGTCTTCTCTCTTCTTTATCTCCTCTATTATCTGTGAGGCTAGTTTACTCAAAGGCTTCACCGATGGCAGCGTAATCTATCTGAATTGCCTCGTCTTTCTTGGATAATATTATGGTCTTTCTCCAAGCCGGGTCCTCAACAGGGTGGTCCAGCCTGAAGTGGGCTCCCCTGCTCTCACGACGCTCCATGGCTGACCTGATGATAAACTCGCATACGTCCAGCGCCATGATGAGCTCCAAGGCGTTCAGGAGCTGTTTTCCCGGTTTGGCGAGGAGGCTTCGTGTGGAGTCCCGTATCTCATTCAGTCTCTGGTATGCATCGACCAGCGTGTAGCTGTTTCTGATGACGCCTACGTTCTCCCACATGAACTCTCTCACCAGATTCATGATGGTTGGTGAAGTGAACCCTGTCTCCCTTGAAGAAAGCAGCTTGTATCTTTCCAGCTCAGGTTTGGCGAACTCATCTAAGTCAACTAGGGTCTTTGATTGTATGTATTCAACTGCCTTCTTGGCTGCTCTGACGCCGAATACGGTTATGTCGGTTAATGAGTTTCCACCGTGCCTGTTGGCTCCATGGACTCCGCCCATTACCTCTCCTACTGCGAACAATCCGGGGACATCGGTCTCGCAGTATGTGTTAGCGACGACGCCTCCCATCGTGAAGTGACTGAGGGGCGCTATTCTTATTGGGCGTTCGTTGGCTCGGAGCTTCTCAACGTAATACTTGTAGTCACCCATGCCGTACTGATCTCCGGGTTTACCGTTCTTGATCACATCACGGGCGTCCAGCAACACCGCTCCATCCACGCCCAATCCGTCGTAGACTTCACGCATCATCGCTCGTGAAAGCAGGTCACGGCTCTTGGCGATGTAGGGTCGTTCAGTGACGTGATGTTTGGCTGGGATATCCTCGCCATTGGCGTTTAGTATCTTGCCCTCCCAAACAACCTTGCCGTCTACGAGAAGGGGAGGCGCATCTGGCTCAGCCAATGCTAGGGGGAAGAACTGGCAAAACTCCATGTCTCTGAGCCTTGTGCCTGCGTCGAACGCCAGACTGTAACCGTCCCCTGTGGCTCTGAGGGGGCAGTCTGTTCGTTTGAATAATCCCCCGGCTCCCCCTGATGCCAGTAGGACTGCTTTTGTCTGGAATATCACTGGCTCTTCCTCATGACTACTGTAGCCAACTGCCCCAACCACGGCGCCATCTTTTTTGATTAATCTGGTTACGATCACGTTCTCAACGAACTCGACGCCCAAGTCTTTGAGGTATTTCACCATTGGCAAGGTGATTCCCTGACCGAGCTTGGTGCCGGGTCCTCCTACGTGGATTCCCCCCTTATGTACGTTTACAATGCACCCGAATCGCTCCAGTTCAAGTACCCTTTCACCACCCTCATTTACAAGTACCTCGACTAGCGCTGGATCATTCAACCCCTTTCCTGTGCTGAATGTCCGCTCTCTATGTTCCTCGATGCTCATGCCACCTACTGCTGCTAGGTATCCGCTTCCAGCAACAATGGTGCAGTTATTGAATCCCGCGGGAGCCTTTGAGACAAGCACGACCTTGGCACCTTGTTCATGTGCTTCGATGGCTGCTCTGAGACCTGCGCCGCCCGTGCCTATTATTAGAATGTCTGACTGAACGTGAATAACCATACCTGAATAGGATGACTAGGGGTTTTAAACAATTACTCGGCTAGAAAAACCCTTTCGAGGCAGAACTCCTCAGCTGATTCCCGCGTCACTACGGGTTCTACTCGAAGCTTTTCATCAAACTCTGTGAGGGTTGCCTGAATACTGGGCAGGGTCAGGTGAGTGCACAAGCCATTTAGGAACATTCCACAGTCCACGCCTACATCGAGGAAAGCCTCGAAGAAGGGACACCTGTTGATGAGAAACGTTACACTGTGCTCATCCTGTTTATGTATCTTGATCTCAGCTCCTGCGTCCTCCATGAACCGCCTGTAGACCTCTGCCCCGATCTCTATGCTGGTGAGGTCTTTCGGTAGTTTTCTGCGCATCTCTCGTGCAATTATTACGCCCTGTCGTTTGCACGCCTCTTCTAGCAGCTCCAGCGACCTGTCTGTGCCCAGTTCCTCGATAACCTTCATCACGTAGAGTATCTGAAGGTCATAGGCTCTCCTGACACCGTCAAACATAGACTCAACCAATATCTGGCATTGTTTAAGGCTTTGGCAACCAGTCTTTTATGCAATTATGTGCAGTTTATCTCGATGAAAGGCAGATCAATAGCTGAGGCTGTGATTGTTTTCGCGGTGCTCCAGCTTATACTCCTGTTCCCGGAGGGGGTCAGGAACCTGATTCGCTGGGAGAACAGCGCGTTGGGTGGCAGCTACCTCACAGGGGTGCTGATGGTTGCGTTAGGGGTGTTTATGATCATTGTTCGTCGTTACGAGTTTAGTGAGATGGGTGTAACGGGGGAGCGCTGGAGGAGGAGCGTTAACTATGGGTTTAGGGGCTGGATTTTTTTCATCATACCCCAGTACATGTTATCTTTCATTCTCGCTTGGGGAGTCAGCTACAAGGATAGCGTGGAGTTAGCTGGTCTACTGGGAGTAATAATTCTCATTGCAGGCTTTCTGATGATCCACAGAAAAGAACTGGAGCCAGCGGGCAACAGAAGATTACTCCTCATAGGAGGGTTGCTAATCTCTCCGCTTGTACTCAGATTGCTCTACGGGGAGTTATCGACTGGTTTATTGAAGGGGTTCGCGTGGAATATACTCATCGGGGGCTTCGCAGAGGAGTTCTTCTACAGGGGATACATCCAGTCCAGCATCAACCTTGAGTATGGGACAGGCTGGAGGATAGGCAAAGTCAGCTTTGGACCCGGATTATTGGTATCATCTCTTCTCTTCGGTCTAGGTCGTGGACTGCGCACCATTAAGCCTTGGAGGGGGGTTTACTCTGTCTCATGGAGCTGGACTTTGTTCGCTTTCACTGTTGGCGTCTTTTATGGTTTGATACGTGAGTCCTCGGGGGACATCATAGGCTCTGGAGCAGCTAAGATTCTGATAGATGCAATCGGTGAGGCTCTAAATTGAGCCATAGTAGTGCTTGATCTCTCAGACTTGACACCTTAGTCGAGTCCCTAGACTCATACTTCACGATTAGGAGCTTACTCATCACTGGTCACCTCAACAGAGACGATCTGTGGTAATATTCCCCCCATGGCAACCCTTTCATCCCTGATCGCAAGAGCACCATGAACACCATGAATAGATAAGGCAGTGTCTACGCCTGCCTTCACGTCTTCACCGGGTACCCCGAGAACTTTGTTAGCTGCTGCTGTGGCAGCTGCGTCAGCCAAGCCAGCGTTGCCTGCAAAAACTGTTACTGTGTCTGCGTCTCCCTTGCTGAAGGCGTGGCTATGTCTTCCCGAACTTGTGGCTACACCGCACGGGAAAGAAGTTATCTTGAATCCAACTTTTTCGGATAGAAAATTGTTCCCAGAGCCCACTGAAACTATGATGGGTCTCTCAGAGTAGAGAGCCGCCTCTCCACCGTTCTCAACTATGGCGACGTATGCGTGACTCTGAAGCATGGCTTCCCCAGCCAAGTCAGCGATGACTCCCGCTACAGCAGCCATCGGCCCAACGCCGGCTGTCTCGGCTGCTTCGGCCATGAGTTTAACGATCCGGGGGGCATCATCTACTTTGATGGGCTCCAAGCTGCGCTCAAACTGTGGATGCTCTTTGATGTAGTCAAACAGGATTCGCCTCTGCTCCCTGATGCAGTTCAAAGCAGCCTCTACAGCAGGGGGATAATCTGTTATGATGATCCCCTTCGTCTCGCCAACCTGATAGGGGTGACGAGACAATCCCTGCTGGTGGCTTATTTGGTTAAGTGGAGAGCCCGCCTTGGACAAGCATCCAGACATAAGCCGCATGTCACCCCGTTGCATTTCTCTGGGTTCAACCCTATGGAGTAGTCCGGTGCGTGGTAGAGAGCCTCGCTTGGGCATAGGCTGACGCAGGCGCCGCATTCGATGCATAGCTCCTCGTCTTTCTCGATGAGGCTGTTTACATCTACGATAACCCCCTTGCGTCTGAAGGCTTCAATGATCGTGTCAGCGGTTCGGCTGTCGATCTCGACAAGCATCTCCCCGCCTAGGGGAGTGATCCTTGCGCTGAGGATGTTGACAGGCGTCTTATGCTCTATTATTATCTGGCTTGTCACAGGCTCCTGCACTAGCTCCTTGTTAAACCGAAGCAATACGCGTACCACGTTAGGCCTCCCCCTTGGTCTGCTTCATGGGCTTAAACGGGGTATCCGTTGGAAGCCTCTCGATGGGATTTGTCAATGTGAATGTGCCTTCCTCTATCCAGCGCTTCAACTCGTTGCTGATCTTGTGAGCCTGTTTGAGGCTGGATATGCTGGTCACCTTGACGCTGCGTCCATTGATCTCCACCTTGCCTGATTTCAGCTCCTCATAGTTGGTCTCCCGCAGAGTGGGTCTACTCCTGCTCGGTACACCGTAATCAACTACTCCAGTGGTGATGTCTCTGTCGCGGATTGCCACCTTCTCGACTATCCCCTTGTTCAGGATGGGGATGGGTATGCCTAGCCCAACGTAGAGGCTGGGACCATATTTTGTGAATGTCGCGCCTCTGATGTATTCGGGTTTCATCTGCTTCGCATCTCCCTTCACCATTATGGTGCCAAGGTGAGCCTTCGGGTTATGCTGGGTTCCCTCTCCTAGGACATAGCCCTGTGTTCCTCCTAAGAATATTCTTGTGCCGAGCCCGATGGTCTCGTAGTCTGGGTCATTGTTCAGTGGACTGATTTCACCCGCTCCACTGTAGGTGGCGTTCCTGTATCTTGGCAGTAGTTTACCCATGTAGGTGTAGATGGTCTCGTCTCTGCCGTTTGTGGCGCAGCTGTATCGCTGATAGCCGTTCCTAAAGTTCAGCAGGATGAATTGATTCAGATCATCTTTAGTGATCCTAGTCTCCACACGGGTTCGAGGGTAGCAGTCAGTGCCGTAAGCAGTTGCCCTGAAGTCTACTTCCTTACCCGCTATCAGGTTCTCGATGACATGGGCTCCACCGTATTCGAATCCCCTTGTCTCGGATGCAATCGTAGCTCCTATGTATAGGTCTACGGCTGCGCCGGGGTGGGGCACGGGTACGTCGTTGATCCATGCTTTCTCTATCTTTATCGGTGGCTCGGCGTGGCCGACGTTGATGAGAGCTCCGCTGCTGCACATGGCACCCTGTGTGCCAGTGGTTACAACATCAACCTCATCGAAGGCTACTTTTACGCCGCTGCTCTCCACCAGTTCTTTCATCTGGGCGACGGTTAAAACCTGTACGTCGCCGTTTCTGATCTTCTCGTTGATTTCTTCAACTGTCCTTGTCTGGTATTGGGATGTGAGTTATTATTCCTCCCTAAGGTAGCCTATGTACCTCTATTCCGAGATAAATATGCTTTTGAGTTTTCTATTCCCACGGGAATATTATTCCTCTGTTTGTGAGTAGCGTGTGGCTACACGCAGGGGCATAAATGGGTTATGAGATGAGGTTCACCAGTGATCACACAATGGGGTTAAAGGGTATTCCGATGCCTTTACGGGTGTTTGCAGAGGCGTTTCCATCCATAGCCAAGACCATCCACAAGTACAGGATCATCTATATCGGATACGTTGTATCGATGGGCATCTTTGTGGCTACCAGCGTCCTTGAGGTGTTTGACACTCCGAGTCTAGTCAATTTCCTCGATAACTATAATCTTGATAAGATAATCTTCGCCACCATGCTGTTCAGCGTCTTCATGATCGTTTACTTTGTCAGGGAGCAGGAGCGGATGAAGTTTGAGCAGCATCTTGAGGAGCAGAAGAGGGTTAAAGAAGGTGTATGGCTGGCCGAGCAGGAGATCAGGAATCAGATTATTCTCATCAACCAGGCGACGTATATTGCCGAGAAGAAGAGCGAGCTAGGTATGGATATGATTAATATCATCAGGGAGAACACCCAGAAGATGGAGAAACAGCTGGAGTTACTACAAAAATCAGATGTCGATCCAAGACAGTATAACGGTATTCTTCATCTAGAGTCCTAGACTTGGGTTTTATTTAATTTCATCAGGAAATAGATTTTTGATGAATGAATTGTCTCTGTTATAAAAATAGGGGGGAGGGGGGTCAATACATCCCAGTCGAAATAGGGCGTTCAACCGTAAAACCAGCCCCAGAATAGCCTAGATCATATATTGAGTAGTGACGAAAAGCGTCATGGTTACCGGGAAAAAAGTGCACAAACACGGCTTGGTAAGCGGCCTCAACGCACTTATACCGAATAACACACACAGTAATGATCACTATGAAAAACCTACTCAAAGAAAAACTCCAGAAAGGAGAAAACGCCGTAGGAACCTTCATCGAACTCGGACACCCCGACATAGCCGAGATACTCAGCCACAGCGGATTCGACTGGCTGCTGATAGACGGCGAGCACAGCCCCATGGAACTGGAAACCATGGAGCGGATGCTTCAAGCCATGGTGGGCACAAAATGCACACCCATCATCAGACCCCAGTGGAACGACCCCGTAGTCATAAAACGCATACTCGACCTAGGAGCCCACGGAATAGTAGTACCATGGGTGAACTCTAAGGAAGAAGCAGAGGCGACGGTAGCAGCCACAAGATACCCACCGGAAGGCATCAGAGGCTGGGGACCAAGGAGAGCAGCAAGATGGGATCCAGACTACAGAAACACAGCAAACGAGGAAATACTTGTCTGTGTTCAGGTGGAGACCCAGAGGAGCCTCGACAACCTAGACGAGATCTTGGGTGTAGACGGCATTGACGCCTGCTACGTTGGCCCATGGGATCTGAGCAATAACTTGGGCTACAGTGTTCCTCCCAACTATGATAACAAGAAGTTCACAGACGCCCTTGACCATGTCTTGAAGGTGGCTAATGACCACGGTAAACCCGCTGGCTTGTGGACTAACCTTGATAACGTTGGCTGGGCTGTGAAGAAGGGCTTCAGGTTTAACACCGTTATAAACGCCGATATGATGCTCCAGTATGGTGCAGCTGAGGCAGTAAAACGGGGAAGAGGACTCTAAGCCCTCAGCGGTGAGATGTAGACCGTTACACCGGTCTCCTCCTCTACCACCATTTTTTCATAGTTTTCGGGTATCTCCTCTAGTGAGTCGATTAATCCCTTGTAGATTAGGCACTCGAATGGTCCATGTTCCATTACCTTCATCTTCATGAGTCCTGTTTGGCTGCCTGCGTTTATGAAGCCGACTCAGCCCCATGTGGCATGGAGATGGGTGAATAAGGGTTAAGTAAAAAGAATGGGTTCTCTTCATTGAAGCTGATGGGGTGCCTGCTGTGGTTTACTCCTTCAGCTTCAACAGTCTCTCGTTGACATTGGCTAGCTGAGCCTCGAGGTGTTCTTTCACTCTTTCGAGCATCTCTACCTCGTCCTCAACAGACATCACTCCGCCGCATCCGCAGCCACAGTGGTGTCCATGCATGCCATGTCCGTGCATTTGTCTATCCATTTTCTTGTTCTCCGTTACCCTGAGCCTCTGGGAAGTACTGCCTGTAGTATTGTTCCAGTTCGTCGAGGAGCCGTTTGCGTCTTAGCATATGCTCCAGCCCTGCCTGCAGGTGGGTTTTACCCGTCTCGGTGATGCTGTAGACTCGTCTCGGTCTGCCTTCATCGCTTTCTTCCTGTGTCGATGTGAGGAGCTCTTTTTCCTCCATCCTGTTTAGGATGGTGTATAGGCTGCCTGTCCTGAAGCGGTCTTTTCGTACGAATCCCCGTTCTTCAAGCACATCGTTTAGCTGGTATGCGTGCGTTGGTGTCTCGTTTATCAGTAGTAGGAGTAGGAACTGTACCCATCCTCTCTCTGGGAGGGGGTGTCCGTGGTGGTGGCAGTGTCCGTTATTCCCGCAACTCATGGTTAACATTGTTAGGGATAACAATGTTAGATATAAACGTTACCTAACAATGTTAGGTATAATGGAATATTTCATAAACTAAACACCGTATCAAAATACGTGAACCTCAAACAGATCATTTTCGCGGTCATAGCCATCGCAGTCATAGGCGTAGTGGCAGCCGTCATTATCGGGGGACAAGACAATCCTGGTGTTGAAGATAACAATGATCAAGGTATTGAGGTTCCTGATGCTAGCGGTGATTCAATTGATACATCAACGCCTGTCGCCAATGAAACCACCTGTTTCGATATATTACCCGGCATAAACAGGGATTATGAGATCATAAGGATCACGGGAAATGTAAACGAGACCATCAAACTGAGTGCCGAGACCATATTCGGCATCACAGCCGATGAATATCTCTGGACCCAGAGATTCGCGGATATGACTACCCTCCAGTACATGTCTAACCACATCATCCCCATAATAGACCCGGACAACGAGACCACGTCAGTGAACGCCACATATCCCGGAGTATACAGAATCGAACTAACCGCAGACGGAGCCACATACGAGATGGAGTTTAAGGCTACCAAAGAGGGAAAGCCATTGCAGATGGGGATAAACTTCATCGACCTCTACGGTGAGACAGGTGGACCCGAGTTCAACATCTACCCAGATGATCCGGAGTGTTTCCAAGCTGTTCTTGAACACGCGTTCACTGGTCCTCTCCGCGTTGACGCTGAGTGGATAGGGCTCATATCAGGAGGCTTCTACGCTCAGGTTGACCCCCCCGTAATACAGGACGATGATAGCTATCTCTCGTTGAGTGACGAATACTTCTACGGAGAGATCATTGATGCTGCTCACTCAAGGGGGATGAAGGTCATGGAAACCTTCCAAGACGGACCAAGCGTCTACTTCACAGCGGAACAACATGCGGAGCTCACCCAGATGAAGCAGACTGCTGAGTGGTGGGACCACTGGTACGATGCGTGGAAGACATTCCTCTTGAGGCGATGTGAGATGGCTGAGAGGCATGGTGTGGAAGCCGTTGTATTGATGCAATTCGCCGAGTCCTCCTTTAACCCCCAGTTGTTCCCGGAATACGCTGATAGGTGGGTTGATATCATAAACTCAGTGAGAGAAGTCTACTCAGGAGAAGTAGGATTGAGCTTCATAAACGCAGATGAGCGCCTCACCTTCAGTGATGAACTAGATTTCATTCAGATCACCCTCTTCGGTGGGCTATACACGTCGAGGATAGGCGCGATAGCCGAACCATCTAATCCCACTATGGAGGAGCTATTAGCCATCAACGAGGAAATATTCGAGGGCATCGATTACTGGTGGGGAAACAGTACACCCATCTACGCTGTTATTACCTTTGACAGCACCGACGCCCAGTTCAGCACAGAGGACCCAGAACAGCGTACACCCACAGATTTCAATGAGCAGGTGCTCTACTATGAGGCGTTCTACTCAACAATAGAAAAATCTGATTGGGCTACTGGGGTCTTCACTGAGAGATGGGATTACTGGGACGAGTACAGGCGCTCCGGGGAAGACTTCAACGTACAGTACTTTGATGAGACCAACGCGGCGTCTCCGAGGAATAAACCAGCAGAGGACGTAGTGGCTCTCTGGAGCCAGATATTCCATTCCCAGTGAATCTAGTATTTATTATACAGTGATGCCTCCCCCCATTCTTGATACAGTTTTATATAGGATCGGAGGCACCTTTTCATGAAACCATCAGAGTTGAAATGACTTGGATGCTAACATCGCACTAGATAAAATACTCAAACCCAAGAGCGTGGCTGTAGTCGGCGCAAGCACAGACCCCTTCAAGTGGGGCTACATGCTGCTGAACGCTGTCAAGCAGAGCGGCTTCGAGGGACCAATCTATCCTATTAACCCCAAGGCGGAGGAGATCCTTGGCCTTAAGTGCTACGCAAGCGTCAAGGACATCGGTGCACCCGTTGATATGGCGCTAGTAGTTGTACCCGCCAAGTTTGTACCAGGCGTCTTTCAGGATCTCGCGGATATTGGTACAAAGGGAGCAGTCGTAATCACAAGCGGCTTCAGTGAGGCAGGTGAGGAAGGGAAAAAGCTCATCGCCGAGACGCTGAAGATCGCTGACGGGCACACTCGCTTCATCGGACCCAACTGTATGGGTGTCACGAGCAGTGATGCTAAGCTCAGCGCATTGATGATCCCATTCCTGCATAAGAGCGGCAAGGTCTCCTTCGTCTCTCAGAGCGGAGGATACGGTCTGCAGCTCTACATCAGGGCATCGGCCATGGGTGTGGGTGTCGGAAAGTTTGTGAGCAGCGGTAATGAGAGCGACCTAAAAGGCTGGAACTATCTGCATTACTTCGGTCAGGACGATGAGACAAAGATCATCGCCATGTACATTGAAGGCTTGAAGAATGGCAGGAAGTGGTTTGAAGCCGCAAAAGAGGTCTCTAAGAAGAAACCCATCGTAGCCATCAAGGTAGGTGTCACAGAGGCAGGCAGCAAAGCAGCGGCAAGCCACACCGGCAGCATCGCTGGAAGCGACAAGGTCTATGACGCCGCATTCAGACAGGCAGGTGTCATCAGGGCCTATGACGCTGGAGAGATGTTTGACTACGTAAAGGGGCTTCTCTACAGTCCGTTACCACAGGGACAGAACATGGCTATTGTGTCCAACAGCGGCGGCGTAGCGGTAGAGACCGCTGATAGGCTTATTGAGAACGGCTTGAAGGTGCCCACATTCAGCGAGGAGGCTCAGGCGGAGATCAAGGAGCTTATCCCGGCTTTCGGTAACGCCAAGAACCCGGTAGACCTGACGGCTACGTTGAACATGAACAGCTTCCTCAATGTGCCGGATATCGTCTTGAAGCAGCCTGATGTACACGGCTTGATCACCATCAGTCTGGGTACCAGCATCATCAAGACCATGTTCCCTGATGTAGCCGACGAGGACCTCTCGGGGATGTACCAGTGGATCAATAACACGCTGCTCAGCACATACAAGAAGTATAACAAGCCAGTCATCGTGATCGACCCATCCGCAGATGTTGCGGCTGAGTCAGCCAAGATACTGGAGGCAGCGCAGGTTCCGGTCTATACGACTCCTGAGAGGGCAGCCGATGTCATGGGTGTTCTCTACAGGCGCAAGCTTTACCTGGACAAGGTAAACGCTTAACCCCTTATTTCTATTGTAAACTTTTTCGTCCTATTGTATTCAGAGGTTAATCCAACTATATACATACTTTATCTGTCCGTGTTTGTGCACTTTTTTCCCGGTAACCATGACGCTTTTCGTCACTACTCAATATATGATCTAGGCTATTCTGGGGCTGGTTTTACGGTTGAACGCCCTATTTCGACTGGGATGTATTGACCCCCCTCCCCCCAAGGTGGATCTTAACCGATCCTGAATCGGGGGTGGCTTCTATCGGGTCTCACATGTTTCTCCATCATCAGCTGGCTGTAGGCAGCATCAACCAGGGCAACAGCAGGATAATAATTCACAGCGCCCTTCAGGGGTCCAAATAGGACGAAGTCAGCGCCAATAATGGTTGGCAGAGAGTTTATGACCCCTTTCACCATGGTCTGTGCTTCCTCGATGTATTTCTCTTTGAGGCGTTTCCATGAGGCGAGGGCGTTGTGGGCTCCGCACCCGCATGGGTATCCATACTTGTCCTTGATCCTGTCTATGGCTTTGGCTGATACCCCAAGCGTGGGTATATCCAGTACCGCTGTGTCTATGAGTATGTTCTCGACCCCGACTGCTTCAGCTTTGGGCACTATCTCATTGATTATGGGCTCCTTGTTTGAGCTAAGCAGGTACTTGGTGCTGTGTGTCAGGACTATTGATGATTTGAGTTTCGCTTCCTTGATCGCCTGATAGATGGCTTCTCCACTGTGGGGGCTCAATGAGTTCAACACGATCCTGCCAATCACACCTATTCCAGCAGCGTAGTCCAGTGCCTCAGCCTGAGCACCCTCGGAGACCACATCGAGGAAAACGGGCATGTCTGTGGTCTCAACAATGAAGTTTAGATACTTTACGGCAGCTTCAGTGTTTTCAGCTACCATGTCGATCATGGATGGAAGCCCAGTCTGGTCAGACATCTCCTCCGCCTCAAATATCACCTTCTCGGTGGCTGATTTATCGAACACTCCCTTTGATGGGTCGGTTACGTTCTTGTCGCCGCTGTAGAAGAGGCTGCCCACCATCACCGTGGGGTTCAAGCCGGGTTCTCCGCCTATCTTGACGCCGTGTATCTCGTAGGTTTTCTGCTTCACGGAGTAATCAAACATATGTGCCTATGATAGGCTCAGGCGTGTATTATTATTTCGATAATATGTTAAGCTACCACGACGCCATAGGCTTTATGCAGCGAGGCTTTGAGGTCGTCTTTCAGCCAGATGGCAAGCGTGGATTCTTTACGGATGTTACTGTGCTTGAGGCTGCCAGAGGCCTTGGAGTGGACATCAACTCTATTTGTGGTGGAGCGGGTGCCTGTGGAAAATGTCTAGTCCAGATAGTCTCAGGAGAGAAATCGGAGCCCAAGGAGCCAGAGAAGAGACTCATAGACAAAGACAGCCTCGGCAGGGGCTTCAGACTTGCATGCATGCTGAAGATACAAGGCGATCTAGTGGTCTCGGTTCCCAAGGAGAGCAGGACGGGCACCCAGAGGCTTCAAACCGAGGGACTTGAAACAGGCGTCAGGCTCAACCCATTAGTTACACGGAGGTTAACTGATGGAGTTACCGAGGTTCTCTACGATGACGAGGTTATCAGAACGGTTGATCAGCCTGATGCCCCCGTATTGGGTTTCGCAGTTGATATCGGCTCTACGAAGCTGGCTGGCTACCTGATGGACCTCACAGATGGCAAGGTCATCTCTGTCGCTACCGCTATGAATCCTCAGATTCCCTACGGGGAGGACATCATCAGCAGAATAACATACGCCATTCAAGACTCAGAGCACAATAGGGTACTCCACGAGACCTTAGTAGATGGCGTCAGAAAGCTGCTCTTGGAAGCCTGCGAAAAGGCAGAGAAGAGCACCGATGATGTCTATGAGGTTGTCCTCGTTGGTAACACCGCCATGCAGCATTTCCTACTGGGAATAGACCCGAAGCCTCTCTCAAGAGCCCCATTCAAACCGGAGAGCATCGAACACCGCTACATACCACCAGAGAAGCTCAACCTCGGCAGAAACGCACGGGTGTATGTGCTTCCACTCATCGCGGGCTTCGTTGGTGCCGACTGCGTCGCAGCCACACTGGCAACTGGCATCGATAGGACAGATGAGATGAGCTTTATGATGGATATCGGTACGAACACCGAGATCGTGGTAGGCGATAAGGATCATATGGTTGCCTGCTCATGCGCCAGTGGACCTGCCTTCGAGGGAGCCCATATCAGGTACGGGATGAGGGCAGCATCAGGCGCAATCGAGGGCGTATGGATAGACGCCGAGACCATTGAGCCAAGGATCAAGGTAATAGACGATATAGTTCCCGTTGGGATCTGCGGCTCCGGGCTCATAGACCTTCTCTCAGAGATGCTCAAGACCGGGATAGTCGATAGCTCCGGCAGATTCACAGAGTTGGATACTCCGAGGCTGAGGACAAGAGGTAATGTGAAGGAGTACGTGGTCGTATGGAGAAATGAAGCTGGTATCGACGAAGATATCACCATTACCCAGCTGGATGTCAGAGAACTACAGAAGGGAAAAGCCGCCATCTTCTCAGGCTCATACATCGCAATTAGACAGCTAGGATTAACTCCAAGCATGGTTGAGCATGTCTACATAGCTGGAGCCTTCGGGACCTACATCAACAGGGAGAGCGCCCTGAACATTGGCATGATACCAGAGTTCAGCCTTCACGCTGTTGAGCAGGTGGGAAACGCAGCTGGGACAGGGGCACGAATGGCGTTATTATCCAGAGAAGCCAGAGTAGAAGCTCAGGGTATCAGAAAAAAAGTCGAGTACATCGAATTAGCAACCCACCATAACTACAATCAGGCATACCTTGACGCGTTGATGCTTCCTCACCGAGACCTATCATTGTTCCCTGAGACCGTCAAGAAGCTGGAGGGGACTAGTTGGATCAAGACGAGGCTTCACCAATAAGAGATGGCTTCTTTTTTATACGGGTAAAGCGAATCTCATC
>CAYTVK010000004.1:0-26954 GCA_964441725.1 uncultured Candidatus Bathyarchaeia archaeon
ACTGTGCCTATTATTGTGAGCACCTGCATTATCTGGTTCATCTTGTTGCTGATGCTGCTCAGGTAGATGTCCAGCATACCGCTCAGCAGGTCTCGGTAGGTCTCGATGGCGTCTATTACCTGTATCGTATGGTCATAGACATCTCTGATGTAAACACCTGTGGACGCCTTGAACTGCTTGCTCCCCAGTCTATCCAGCCGACTGATAACCTCGCGAAGAGGCCAAACGTTCTTACGGAAAGCGATCATCCTCCGCTTCATATCATAGATGTCGTGCAGTGTCTCTATCTGGGGGTTAACCACAAGCTCATCTTCGATATCCTCTATCCTGTCACCGATCTTCTCCAGCACCGTGAAGTAGCCATCAACTATCACGTCGATTAGGCTGTAGGCTAGATAATCCGCGCCCATCTTGCGGATGATTCCTTTGTTTTCACGTATCCGTTGCCTGATGAGGCCGAAACAGTCTCCATGTTTCTCCTGAAAGGATACGAGATAACGCTCACCAAGTATGAAGCTGACTTGCTCGATGTCAACATTTTCTTCCTCCTCGTTGTATGAGATCATCTTTAGCACAAAGAAGAGGTAATCATCATACTCCTCCACCTTGGGACGCTGCTCAGTGTTTACGATATCCTCCTGTATTAGCGGATGGAAATCCATGCTATTACCTATCTTGATAATATCTGGGACCCTCAACCCATCAACGTTAACCCATGTAATATCTGGGCTCTTTAGATCATTAATAATCTCTGAGATATCATCAACGACCTTCTCGCTGAAATCCTGCTCGTCATAGGATATCACCTCAATAATAGCGGGGAGAGGCTCTTCCTCACCTACATAGACAGGGGTTCCGGGAGGAAGACCTGTTTTCTTTGATTTTCTAAAGAGAACACCAGCCATAAGTCTAGAATAACCTGTTAATATATAGCTTGAGCCTTAAGCATTGGAAAGTTTAGGATAGATGCTTGAAGAGGACATCGATGTCCATCTCAAGAGCCGCGACAGGCATCTCAAGGTCCCAGTTATCCAAGACCTCGGGCTTTACCTCACCCGCCCAGCATAGAACATCATCACCGATCTTGGCGACATAGCGTCTTCCGTCGATGAAGCAATCCCATTCACCTGTCTCAATCTCAGCCTTCAACTCAAGGTTCTCAAGTATGCTGTTCATGATAGCCTTGATGTCGCTGAAGTTAGCCTTGGCGTGACACTGCACTATAGCCAGTCTCCGCTTTGTCTGTGCCCCCGTCTCTTCAGATGGGTTGATCACCACCACATCATCAACCTCGTAAAGGTTCTGCGGATATGGGTGATGCTTGTTGAAGCTCAGTATCTCCATGAGGCTCGGCAGCAGCCAGTTCCTAAGACTATCATACGCCTCCATCTTGGGGTTCTCCGTCTCGCAGATGGGCTCCTCCTGCATCTCCATTCGTTTGAAGAGCTTGTCTCTGTTACTCATCATGAAGGTAACCACCTCAAGCAGCTGATGCCCCACTAGGAAGTTACGCATACTCCTGCTGAATACCTCCAGTGGGTCTTCACCTGCTTCACTCAGGAGTGGGGGAATCTTTGGCTCAAAGTTATCGTAGTTGTACGCGATGGCTATGTCCTCAACCAGGTCTATGGGGTGCATTATGTCAGCCCTGTAGCAGGGTATGTTTACCTTGATGATGTTCCAGACAATCTGGGCGCTGTGACCCATCTTCTCAAGCTGCACAACGCTCTCCTCGGGACTGAAATCAACACCCAGAGTAGCGTTAACATACCTGTTGTCCAGTTCCATCTCCCACGGTCTGAGATTCGGGGATACCAACACGGAGCCATCAGGATAATGATTATGCACCTCATGTATCTCGGCGCCCCTGTCAGCCATCGTAGTACAGATCACGTTAAGCACCTCAGTGATTGCCTTCAAGTCAGTACCAGTGACATCGATGAACAACTCTGCCGTGAACTCGTTAACCCTCGTGTACTCACCATTAATGATGGGCGGCATACTCAGCACCATCCCCTTCCTGTCGGTGATCATCGGATACTCCTTGAATCCCTCAACGGTCCACGAGTACTCCTTACCTGTCTTCATCTCGGTGAGAATCCAAGTCAAGTCATGCTCTTCCTCTTCATTGAGAGGCTGAAACTTGAACTCAGGTGGTTTAGTTGTATAGGTGACTGGAAACTCGATTGGGCTCAAGTCATGTATGCCTATGGCTACCTTGCGACGCTTTCTACCATGAGTAACGTGGAGCTTCTCCTGCATCTGTATCAGTGAACGAATCAACGCGTCATCGAACTCCACGTTCTTGATGACCGCCGTCACGAAGTATGGACGTACCTCCTGCGTCTTCTGATCAACAATTACCTCATAGTCTGATGGGTGCACATAGTAGTCCCTGAGCCCCGTCTTGACGCCCGTCCAGCTAGCATAAGCCCTCACCAAGCCTTCAATACTCAACAGGTCTGGTCGGTTTGGGAAGACCTCTAGGGCGAATCCGTCCTCTGTCTCTCCCTCCCAGCTGGTGCCCATCATGGGTAGTTTATCCATCAACTCGGAGAGGGTTACATCCTGTCCTAATAGCTGTCTGAAGTCCTCGATGTTTACATCTATAACCGGCATCTCATATTCACCTCGTCCACATCTTGGCTCGCCGTAGCAAGCCGATGTCGTTACTGTATAACTCCTTGATGGTATCCACCTTGTAGCTCTGCATCACAAGCCTATCGAAGCCCGGTCCCCAAGCCAGCACAGGCACATCAACGCCAAGGAGTGGTTTAACCACCTCTGGCCTGAACATCCCCGCCCCGAATAGCTCCATCCATGCTCCTCTTTCCTCGATCCATACCTCCGCCTCCATGCTCATCTCGGTGTATGGGAAGTAGCCGGGTCTAAACCTGAACTTCTCCAAACCTAATCCTTCAAGGTATGCTTTGAGGTAGCCCTTCATATCTCTGAATGTGACTCCTTCACCGATCACTATACCGTCAGTCTGGTAGAACTCAGCGAGGTGGTTCCAGTCAATAGTCTCGTTTCTGAATACGCGACCAACGCTGAAGAACTTACCAGGTAAATCCTCTGGTTTGAGTTTCGCTATCTGCTTCACAGAGAGGCTTGTAGTGTGTGTCCTGAGGACGCATCGTGCGGCGTAATCCGGGTCCCACTTGTACTGCCACCCTGTGCTGCCTGTGGTCCAGCCGTTCTCATGTGTCTGCTTTACTCTGTCCACCATCTCGGGGTCTGGTAAATGTCCCTTGTATGGAGTCTTCATGTAGAAGGTGTCCGCTAGGTCTCTCGCTGGGTGGTCCTGTGGCTGGTATAGTGCGTCGAAGTTCCAGAAGTTTAGCTCAAGGTATTCGCCTTTCATCTCCTTGAAACCCAGCTCAACCCAGAAGCGCCTGATGTAGTCTATTACCTGACTGATGAAGTGGCGCTTACCCGGCTGAGTGCTGGGCACAGGCAGCGTAACATCGTAGGTCTGGAACCTTGCCCCTTTCCAACTCTTGGTCAGCAGCATCTCGGGGGTTAACTGTGTGATGATCCTATCCGACTCTATCGAGTCTAGCTCTGGTAATACTTGTCTACCGAAATCGGTGATGGCGACGTATCTTGTAACATGCTCGGACTGCACCACCAGTTTGCGTTTGATAAGCTGGTCCAGCACTTCTAGCTCGATGCCGCTGAACTCCTTTGAGTTAACCTTACCATCCTTTAGCTTCTTGATGATCTTCTCATCAGAGGTCTCAGCTACCTGTTTCCCTGTCTCTGAAATAGAGATTACACCATTATCTATGTCGGCCCAACGGTTGCGTCTAATCCAAGCCAACGCGATGTTTATTCCATCGAAGTTTCTCTGAAGCTCACCTATGGACTTGGAACCAGTCTTGAGCAGGTTCAGTAGGTTTTTCTCGGGTAACCCGTTCTCCGAGTAGACGCTTCCCTCGTCAGTAAGGGCAAAAAACTGTGAGACCTCTTCATTAAACACTACGACGCCTTTCGTAGCTGCCCAATCCGACGCTTTCTCCACGGCGTCTCTTCCAAGCCCAGTCAGCTTGGCTAGTTCTTCGGTTTTTGCTGTACCCGCTTCGCCTAAGGCGTGGAGTACTTTCCGTTCGTTTTCCTGTAGCTGTGATGCTACCTCGTTTGGTTTCATAGGTCTCACTAACCTACACCATACAGTCAATAAGGGATTTAAAAGTTGACTGAATAATAAATAGAATCTGAAAAAAGGAGTTTAGACCTTTAGGCTCAGACCTGTTTGCCCTGCCTCAACCACCACGCCATCTAGGAGCCCAGTGGTGAACTTTGGTGGAGGATACCCCATGCATCCCCCGCTGACCCCCATAAGTGTCTCTATGTTCCATCTTGTTCCGCAGGCGTCGCATTGGAGATATTTCCTGTTTACTATGTGGAAGCTGAATGAGCTGCATGGCTCGCATACTCTTACGCCGCCTATGGTGTTCCCATCTGGTGTGGAGATGAAGATTAGTGGCAGATACTCGGCGTTGCGGTAACTGCTCAAGATTATTCTTCTACCCAGATAAGTGAACTCACTCGTAGCGTTACCCAGTTTGACGTCGACGAAAACCAGTTTATTGTTCTCGACAACATCCGCTGGCACAGTAACCTTGCCGCTATCAGCCGAGACCACTGGAGTATCAAAGAATACACCACTAACGAGATCGGGGTAGCCCGAGGCTCCAAGCTGTGATATGCCCCAGTAGCCCACTACAGCTACCAGTATTAGGGCAATAACGATGGTGTTTCTATTGCCTCCCCCTTTCTGATCTTTCTTCAAATTTGTTTTTCTTCTACTTTTTCGTCCCATATTCATACATCCTATTCTTCACCCGAGATTCTACCATCCAGCATCTTGATGACCCTGTTCGCAACACTTGCACGAGACTGATCATGAGTAACGAAAACTATGGTCTGCCCATCATCGTTGAGTTTAGATAAGAGACTCATGATACCGTCCCCTGTTTTCTGGTCGAGGTTACCCGTAGGCTCATCAGCAAGCAAGATATTGGGCTCGTTTACCAGACCACGTGCGATTGCCACTCGCTGCTGTTCGCCTCCACTGAGCTCGCTGGGTTTATGATGGATACGTTTGCCTAGACCCACCTTCTCAAGGCTCTCAATCCCCCACTCCACCTGATCCTCTGCATTCACTTCATCCAGCAGGAGGGGGAGCATCACGTTCTCAAGGGCTGTAAGGTAGGGGAGCAGCTCGAAAGTCTGGAAGATGAAGCCTACGTTGTCGCGTCTGAACTTTGCTCGCTGCCTCGAACCCAGCTTGTATATCTCAGAGCCATCAACCTGCACGCAGCCCTCGTTGGGTGTCAGTAACCCCCCGATGGTGTAGAGCAGCGTGGATTTACCGCTCCCGCTCGGCCCAGTTACAACCACGAAGTCGCTCTCAGCGATATCGAGACTGACCATATCGAGGGCTGTCACCGACTCTCCGCCAACCAGATAGCTCTTTGTCACATTTTCTACAGTTATCATCATATCGCCTTCAACGCGCTCACTGGATCAATCTTAGTGGCCTTCCA
The DNA here is from genome assembly GCA_964441725.1 of uncultured Candidatus Bathyarchaeia archaeon. Classification (GTDB taxonomy): domain Archaea; phylum Thermoproteota; class Bathyarchaeia; order TCS64; family TCS64; genus RBG-16-57-9. Next base: position 5,553 of record CAYTVK010000004.1, read on the forward strand.
AGTAGGGTACAGACTCGCTACGAGACACGCTACAACAGAAACCCCTATGGAGAGAGGGATAACGAAGCCGGGGACACTTCCAAGGCTCGCAGTGGTGGATAGCATCAATGGGCCGATGACCACAGATGTGATGACACCTAGCCCAGAGCCTAATACGCCCCCCACTAACCCAAGCAGCAGAGCCTCAAAGAGGAATATCTTATAGACAAAGACATCATCTGCTCCGAGGCTCATGAAGACACCGATCTCCCGCTTCCTCTGATGGACACTTGATACCATTGTATTCATTACTCCGACGCAGCCAGCCACCAAGACAACGGCTGCCAGCATCAACGAGAAACGAGCAGCCTGCTCAACGGTCTGCATCCGAGTCTCAACCGCCTGCAACACAGGAGAAGCCCTGACGCCGAGAATAGCCGCCATGATCTGTCGAGAAATATCCTCGACGGGGCAGTCAGTACAAAGTGCACCGATATCTACTAGACTCACCTCGCCTGGCTGCCCAATCAAGTTTTGCGCTGAAGCCAGAGGGATGAAGACAGTGTAGTCATCTGTTGACCCCGTCTCGCTGAGGTAACCTGTTACCTTGAATATCTCTCCGTTGATTTTGAGGTCTGATCCAATGGAGAGATCAAGGGCTTTGATTATCTCTGATCCAAGTAAGGCTTCATTGCCCGTCTGTGGTATCTCACCGTTTATTCGCCACCATACTTTGAGGTATTGCTCGTCCTCGATGTTCAAGCCGACTATGAGAAGTGCCTGTTCTCCGCTCTGGGCTTGTGCGTATAGTTTGGGTGAGATAATCCTGATGTTCTTGGCGTTGGGTATGCTGGATAGTTTTGCCAGTTCAGCTTCATTGAATGTGCTCTTGCCCACCATTACATTGCCGTAGGGTACGCTGATGCTCTGGGTTTGAGGTGTTACTACGATGTTTGGCCCATATTTTTCTACCTCTTGCCCGATCTGCTGCTCCATGCTGTTGCTGATGGTGAATGTGGCTACGATTACTGCGATTGCAAGTATGAGTCCGATGCTGTTGAGTATGGTGCGTGTTTTGCGTCTTTGGAGGTTTTTTAGTACGAGTGTTGTGGAGCGCATCTTGTTTCACTGGTATGGTTTAAATTCTCAGGTATGAACTATAGCGTGTAGTTACCGCAGAGAATATAAAGCTAACTACAGAGAGTAGTTGCAATGACTGACCCGGAATGGATAGACTTCCAACCCCACAAAGACGACTTAAGCAAAGTACTGGGCGACCTAGAAGCAGACATAATGAAAACAATCTGGACCATAAAATCCGGAGACGTAAAAACCATCCACAAACACCTCAACGAGGAAAGAAAAGCAGCAGTCACCACAGTAGCCACAGTACTCGACAGACTCTACGCAAAAGGACTCGTAAAACGAGAACTCGTCAAAGAGGGTGGAGTACGCTACGTATATAGTCCAGCTATGACCCGCAGCCAATTTGATTCGACGGTGGTTAGGAACGTTTTCAAGGGACTGTTTGAATCCTTTGGTGAATCAGCCATCTCTTACCTCGTGGAGAACACAGGGGTAGATGATGAGAAGGCTGCCGAAGAACTGAAGAAGCTGCTGGAAAAACTCAAGGACGAATAGGTATGCTTGAAGCTGTCTGGGGATTCATCGAGCCATACGCTGATGTATTATTCATCTCCACAGCCATATCAGCCATCAGCCTACTAGTGCTGAGAGCCATCGATAAGACAGCGTACAAGACCAGAACATGGATACTGTTCTCTCCGCTGGCAGGTGCACTTGCATTAGCGCTGTGGATCTCTCCCGGTTGCTTCGCCCACTATCTCGCGTTTCAGAGCTGGGACCCTATCCATCTCATATGTAATGATCCAAACTACGCTTACATCAGGTGGGTATGCACGAGCTGGGTGGGGCTCATATCATCAACTTTCACAGTGGCAGCAGGTCTAGGAGCAGTGAGCTACTATTTTGGAGGAGCTATCGCTCAACGCATCTATAACGCTGAGGAGGTGACGGATGAGGAAATTGGCTCAATATATGACGAGATACTGTATTTATCAGAGAAAGTGGAGATAGATGAACCCAGCGTATACCTGTTACAATCCAGTACGCCCAAGATATTCAGCTATGGGGGACATGGATGGCCCAGCATCTACATATCCGTGGGACTGCTTGAAGTACTCAACAGGGAAGAGGTTCTTGCAGCAGTTGGACACGAGATCGCCCACATTAAAAACAATGATACTTTGCTGATGAGCGTATCATTGAGCCTGAAGATAGCGGGGTTATTCAACTTAATCGGCTTTGTGGTGGACCCGATTATTAGCAGAGACAGAGAGTTTCTAGCAGACCGTGAAGGGGCACGACTGACCAGCCCAAAGGCATTGATTTCAGCTTTGATTAAAGTCTCCAATGTTGAATCAGATGGTTTGAACACCTTGGTCTTGGGGGCTCTATCCTTTAGCTTGTTCTCAGCTAGGAAACAAGGATGGAATATTCTCTGCAGACATCCGTCGCTGGATGAGCGGATAAAACGCTTATTAGGTTTTTAAATCATTTAATATTCCCGTAAAAAGGTCAAATAGGATATGAGGAAACGATTCATCGTTCTATTTATCCTAGTTATAACACTGGGGTATCTTGGAGTCAGTTACGTTCAAGATTACTTTGTGAAACAGGGGTACGCACAATCAGACAGAGTAGTGAAGGACTTAAACCCCGAGATAGTAACAGCCAACACAAGGTTCGCCTTCAACATATTCAACGAGCTATGCACAGAGTCCCCTGGCTCCAATGTCTTCATCTCGCCACTGAGCATCAGTACAGCCCTCACTATGGCTTACTCGGGCTCAGACGGGACCACAGAGGAGGCAATGAGGCAGACACTCGGGTACGGTAATCTTAGCACCTCAGAGATCGAGGATGGCTATGAAAAGCTCCTGACGAGCCTTGAAGGCGTTGACAATAATGTGCAGCTGGATATAGCGAACTCGGCTTGGATAAAGGACGACTTCGCTGAACAGGCCCATGAGGAATACAAGGCGACGTTGGAGAAGAGTTACATGAGCGAGTTATTTGTGAAGCCCTTTGACCAGAGTACAGTGAATGATGTTAACAGCTGGGTGAGCCAAAACACTGGTGGAAAGATAGACAAAATACTGCAGAGCATCGACCCAGGGAACGTGATGTTTCTCATAAACGCCATCTACTTCAAGGCAGACTGGACAAACCAGTTCAAGGAATCCGATACACAGCTACGAGAATTCAACCTAACAGACGGAACAGTGGCTCAAGTAGAGACCATGCAGCAGAAAGAGACCTTCAAATACATAGATGGCAACGGATTCGCGGCAGCCAGATTCCCATATGGCAGAGATCAAGTAGCAATGTATGTGTTCTTACCCGATGCAAATACGACCCTTGATGGCTTCATGGAGAACCTCACCCAGCAGAAACTTGAGGAAACCATCGCGGAGATGCATAATGTACCAGATATGGATGTCAGATTGCCTAAATTCAAGTACGAATACGGAGTGAAGAGACTAAACGATGCATTGAAAAACCTTGGAATGGGGATCGCGTTCGATCAATACGAGGCAAACCTGAGCAAGATAGCCGATGTAAAACCAAGGAACCTCTACATTGATTACGTCGATCATAAGGCACTCATTGAGGTTGATGAGAAGGGAACGACAGCTGTGGCCGTCACCAACATAGGGATCTCGGTATCCAGCGCCATGCGTCCTACGAATTTCTATGTCGACAGACCCTTCTTCTTCATAATACGAGACGACAGAACAGGCACGATGCTCTTCATGGGAAGAATACTGAACCCGCTTGATGAATCGGGAAAATGATCAGTTAAAGAAATCCGTTAATTTTCTCTGAGTCAATGTATGTCTCAGTAGTGGCCCTGCCTCTATCCAGCGTTTCAATGGTATGCTCAACCTGCTCATAGTATGAGACAACGCATCGTTAAGAGTCTCGAAGAGCCTGGGCTCCTGCTTCATGGCGTTTCTGCAGTTCTCACGGACCTGCCAGACGCCCACTGGTAGTATGTAGTCGGGGTATGCTTCTCTGAAGATGAATACCTTGGCCTGACGCTGGCGTTCCTCAAGGTTCTCCAGCACAGCCAGTTTGCCGCTGTAGTAGCACCCCCCCATTGAGGCGTATGTTGTTCTTCCCTTGTATGATTCCCAGTCCGTTACTATGGCGACCTGCTCTTCATCTGGGTTCCAGAGGGTCTTGGGGTACCATGCCTCATAAGCCTCATAACACCATGCATCAGGCATTAATAGTATCTCAAACCTGTTCCCGATGTAGTTGGATTCGTAGACCTCGAAGTGGTTTATCAAGGGATAGTCCTTGATCTTGCCTGTAAGATGTTTTCCGAGGAGATCATCAACAGCCGTGATGCTCCACCTTGTGGGCACCAGTCGTCTGTTCTTCTCAATCCCAAAGTTGCCCATGCTGAAGGCGCGCATTATATTGGTGAGAGGCACATCGTTCTCGAATAGCTTGATGGTGGCGGGGGCGGCCTTCAAATCGGTATCGTAGTGGAATTTCTCCATGTACCTGTTCCACTTGATGTATCCGATGTCAACGTTCTCCAGTGGAGCAGTGGGACCGATTGGCTGGATGTCCCCGTTCATATAGAAGCGCTTTGTGGGCTTCTTCTTGAGCTTCATCTCTGTCTCGACATAGTGCTCAGCGAGGCTCAGTTCACGGGTCTGATCAAGCAATTTACCCGCCTTCCAAGGCTTCTTGACGTTAACAGGGGTCATTCCCCTTATGAGTTGACTCCTGTAGCCAATGATCTCGTTAATGCTCTTGCCAAACCACTGCTCAGGGGCATCAAGTATCTCAGTGTTCCCATAATAGGTGGGAGCCATAGGACCAATCTGAACATAGGGATAACCAAATCTTCCAACAAAAACGCTTGGAGGACTACTCCCATCAACCTCAGTGCCTTTAATGCTCTGAAACATCGTGGTGAAGGCACCTAACCGAGCCATGATAGGGCACGTGGTCTTGCCACAGAGCATCTTGCCTCCTTTACATACGCTGCAGAGGCTCTGGGTAGGCGCTTGTAGTTTTAGCATATCTTTTGTTACGTCGAGGGTGGAGGCTATGTTTGCGTCGCCTTCTACCATATCTCGTACCCACTTGTTCTGTGGCTTGAATTTGCTGGTGATGCGCTTCCCCATCAGTGTAAAACTGGTTTGGGGCGTTAAAATAGTTAAGGTAGGAATGTATTAAGAGAGTAGAGTGAATATGGCGATCCAAGTAAATGACGTAACATTCCAGAGTAACGAATACAAACTCAAAGGAAGAATATACAGACCAGAAAAAGATGGAAAATACCCAGCAGTAGCCATCTGCCACGGATACCCTGGCGACACCAAAAACATGGACCTAGCAGAAGAACTAGCAATCAACGGAATAGCCGTACTGGTCTTCTACTATCAGGGAGCATGGGGAAGCGGAGGAACCTACAGGTTCTCAAATCTTGCCCCAAGCACTGTTGATGCCCTGAAATATCTGAAGGCTCAGTCTTTCGTTGATCCCATGAGGGTTGGGCTCGTCTCTCACAGTATGGGTGCTTTACCGTTGACCAGAGTTATGGCTGAGGACAAGACCATCAAGACAGGTGTGTTGATGTCGCCTGCCTCGAATATATCCAGATGGCTTGTACCGGATGTGATCGATAACATCTTCGGCGTCTTCGTAGGCATGGCTAAGGGAAAACTCGCCTACGGGGACGAGCAGGAGTATAAAGCAAATATGATGGATGCAGCTAAGACGCTAAACCCAATGGATAAAATCATGGAAATAGAGGCACCAATACTCATCACAGTGGGCTCAGCTGACAATGTTACAGCCCCAGAGGACTGCAAAGCACTCTATGAGAAAGCCACACCGCCCAAGAAGTGGGCGCTCATCGATGGCGCGGATCATAGCTTCACCGAGCACAGGATTATTCTACAGGAAAAAGTACTGGAGTGGCTTCGTGAGAATCTATAGAAATCTCTTATATATTTCAGGAGCTTCTCCAGCCAGTTACTGTACTCGCTTCAACTAGCCTGAGTTTTTGTAAATTAATCGAAAAAAGCTTGTAGTATATAAAATATCATCGACTATAGTGGAAGCCTGATGGTTACAGTTGTTCCCTTTCCTTCTCTGCTATCGATGCTCATAGAACCCCCATTTGACTCCACCGCGAGTTTGCAGAAGCTCAAACCCAAGCCAAGGCTATGGGACTTTGTGCTGAAGAATGGTTGATAGATCTGTTCCATAAAATCCACAGGTATCCCCATACCAGTGTCAGTGATACTGAACTCCGCAAAATTATTCTTAACCCTATGCCCAATAGTTATCAGGCCACCCTTCGGCATGGCCTCGATAGCGTTCCTGATAATATTGAAGAAAACCCGCTGTATCTTCTCCTTATCCACATTGATTGCCAAGAATCCCTCATCATAGTTAGAAACAAGTTCGATGTTTCTAGGGACATTGCACAGATCTATAGCCGCCTTCAGTTTACTGAAGATATCTACTAGGGTCTTCTCCGGCTCTGTTGGATTCGTGAGCTCCTTCATTTCTTCTAAAGTGTTCATCATGAGCTCAAGACTGGTATCTATGTTATCCACTACATCCATCGCTAGGTCCGGGTTATGCCTGATGATGAAAGATGAGTTACGTATCGTGTGAATAGGACCCTTCAAGTCCTCCTGTACTCGTATACACATCTTATCTATGCCACCAACGAGTTCTTTGATATGAGATTCTCTCAACTCAACCAGCTGATTATTATGTCTGATGCGTCCAATGGCGCTGGCGAAGTGATTAGCCAGTATCTCTACAAGCTGAACCTCTTCAAGATCAAAACTATCCGGTTCATCCTCTTCCACGGAGAGGACGGCAACTGGTTCACCGTCAATGATAACTGGTACGTCAAGTTCCGATAATGACTGTGCTCCCGCGATTCGTCCATTGAGGTAATCTTTGTCCTTGGTTGTATCATTCACAACCTGAGTCTGTCTGGTTCTTATCGCTCTAACCGTTAAACCAAGCCCATCGAGGGGAAGATTATCTATGTCACTCTCGCCCCTTATGTTTCTAAAAATGAGTCTATCGTTTTCAACAAAGCCTATGCCTATGTAACGCATCCCGAATATCTCACTCAAAGTCTCAAGAACAATTGCAGCGGCCTCGTCTCGGGATGTTGTCCTGCCGAGGAGAGCAGTGCTCTCGTGAAGAGCGTTCAATCGGGACTCACTCTCCTTCCTTGTACTTACATCCCTGATGATGCAGAGGGCGCCTATCTTATCTCCAAAAGGAACGTTGCTGATACTGACCTCAAAGACTGCATGTGTTCCATCTTTCAATGTGGCTGGGAACTCAAAGAGCCCCTTGTTCAGATCACCGTGGAGTCTCCGCATCTCAAGCTCCTGTGTGCGTCCATTCTGACTCAACGTCAGTAACCCGAGGGATAGAGCGTTTTTACCGATCAGCTCATCAGGGGAGTCTGCCCCATAGATTTCGAGCGCAGTCTTGTTGGCGAACACTATCTTCAGATCCACCATGATGAGGATAGCGTCTGCACTGTTCTCCACTATCTGTTTATAGGTTTCAAGATCAAGTTCTGCACCCATCGCACACTCACGCGTATCAGAAAAGGTAGATTAACTGTTTAAAGTTTAGTTTGATTCCCGCAAGAAAGCGAACTGCAGGTTGCTCACAACCTGTATGAGCTGGTTTTCCTCAACCTCATCTACATAGGGCTTGAGTTTCTCGACTAGAAAACTGGTTGTATCTATGGAGAGACGTGCTCGTTCTAGGTCTTTTTCTAACTCCTCGCCATCTTCTATGGAGGCCCCAAGGTATTGAAGCGCCTTGGTGCTTGTTAAGCCGATGACGAAACTCAAAATGGACTCTATGTCAAGTGCCAGTAAATCAAACTGCTGTGGTTCATCTGACATATTATATTGTCTGGTTTGAGCCATTTTATACGATTTACGATGAAGAGAACGTCAAATCATCGTCAGTGTAAGCATGTAATGAATCATTCGTCTAGAAACAATTATTTGCACATCTTTTTAAGCTGCCATATACGACCTAAAGAAGGTAGTTCGTGTCTCCTTTCTCCACTTTAGGACCGAGCTACCAATTCTTCTAAGTATCTAACAGAACACATCTAAGTAATTTCATAAAACTCAAAACAATGTTAGACAAATAATATGAGGCGTTTACCTCTGTGCTCAACACGCTTAACATCATAGTTCATATTTGCGAGACTCTTAGAGACAAATGCAACCTCATCGAGACTCAGAAGCGGCTCTGTATCTGCCTTAACTAGGAAAACAGCTGTCTCAGGGTCAAAAACATCAACATTTCTACGTCTCGTTACTGATATGTCGTGACTATTCACGCCGAGGAAGCGTAGGGCTCCCGCAATCAGACGCTCAATCTCTTTCCTGCGTTCCTCCAGCATCTCGTTAACGGTTCTGTCGCTTGAAGAATACATTGCTGTGTCCTAGTGTGCTCGTCTTTTTAGCTCAGCGTCGATCTCTTTGATCTGTTCAATACTGAGATCGATTTTGTGCCTACTCTTCAGTCGTTCCTTAACCTCTTCTAATGATTCAGCTCCCTCAGATGCCTTTGGGATGATGTTACACATATCCTCCACAAAATTCCACGGAAACACGACCCAGCGCCAAGTAATGACATCTCCAAAAAAGTCTGGGGTAAACTTGCTTCCCTCAATATGTCTCAGAGCCGCTGTCTTTATGCAGGCGGGGTTCTTGGATTTGACGTATTCCTCTGCGATTATCATACTCTCCCCGGTGTCAGTGATATCATCAACAAGCAATACATGTCGCCCCGTGAGATCGATATCAAAAGGGTACTTGATCTGGGCTTTCCCGTCGAGAGTAGCCGTCACCCCCCAGTGCTCCACCTTTAAAGATACAAGGTCCTTTACACCGAGATAATCACAGAGAACTCGGCTCAGAACCCAGCCACCGCGGGCTAATCCAACGATAAAATCTGGGTCATAGTTGCTCTCTTTGATCTTCTGGGCCACGTTTTTGGCTAGTCTATTAAAGAGGTCCCAGCTCATAATCTCGCATTCAAACACATCAGACATAGCGATCCAACATGTACTCTTCTGGGTTTAATATTTTTGAAAAAAAGAGGAAAAAAGACTTGGAAATGTGCCTAATGAGGCTCTGGCCGCGTTACTCCGTTTTCTGTTAGCTTGGCATCATCCCAGTTGACCGATATCTCGATGCCGTTGTACTGGCCCCAGTTTGTGAAGCCATCATCAACGTATCCCCAGATATCGAAGATACCTGGCTTTCTGTCACCGTTTTCGTCCAGGTCAACCCATCCGGAGGCTCCGTAGAAGTTCCTTGGAACATCGGGCCACAGGGGGGCGATGTCGTTAGCGTCTAGGCTACCTGCCTCAATAGCGCTCAGGGTTAGGCTCCAAGCAGCGTCATAGTCGGCTGCTGTAAAGTACAACGAGAAAATAGGACCACATCAGATGTAAATGTGTTAAAGCTATAAACAGGAGAACATTATCAACATTGAAGAACATGACAGCCTGTCCCAACTGTGGTGAAGAGAATCGAAAAGAAGCATTATACTGTAGAAAATGCGGTCAAAAGCTACAGGCAGGCATCTACAGGAAACAGAAAGAGCCTTGGGGTGTAGTTCATATTGGGGTTCTGCTTTTCTCGGTTCTGCTTCTGATAACAGCCTTCGGTCTGGTGATGGGGGGTACTTCACTCAAGTCAATTCAGGATCTAATGACAGATCAGGATGGGTACATCATGAGTAATACAAGACGCCTGCAGGTACCCAGCTACGCTATAGTTGTACAGGATATGGATATGCAGATAGACCCTATGGCTAGGAGGTTTTTTGAGCAGAGAGGAGGCTTCCTCGAGTTCAAGGTTATAACCGAGAGCAATACGCCGGGTAAGGAGATATTTGTGGGGGTAGCGAGGTATGAGGATGGTTTCAACTATTTTGACCCAATGGAGTACAATGTGTTAGAAGAACTCAACCTCGACTGGAGAAACATTGAAACAGGCACCGGTCAGACACAGTACAGTATTCATCAAGGTACAGCGCCTGCTGGTCCACCTACACTGTACAGCTTCTGGGTGATGCATGGAGCAAGCGAGGGCTCTCAGACGTTGACGTGGGAACCTGAGGCTGGGAGATATTATCTAGTGTTGATGAACGCTGATGGCTCAGCCGGGATCGATACGGATGTGAAGATAGGTGTAAAGGTGCCGTTTTTCGGTGGGCTCGGCAACATATTGCTAGTGGTGGGATTATTTGTTGGCGGCATCGGGATATTATTGATATATTTCACCGTCAAGCGTAATCAACCCTAAACCTTTTTCAGCAGCGCCACGATGATGTGGTAGAAAGCAGTCAGACTGCATACGGTGAAAACGATGGAAAAAGACTACAAGGCGATGCTGAAACGCGCATATGAGCAACTACCCGAGCAGCAAGAGGAAAAGGACAGGTTCCAGATCCCAAGGGCACGGGTAACCAGACAGGGCAGGCGCAGCATCATTATGAACTTCAACGAGATAGCCGCAGCGCTCCAACGAGACCCAGAACACGTGTTAAAGTTCCTGCTAAAAGAGACAGCGACGCGTGGAAACTATGATGGTACCAGAGTAGTCTTTCAGGGCAGATTCGACGAGGATAGCATTAGAAACCTCATCGAGATATACACAAACAAATACGTGATCTGCCCAGTTTGCGGACGCCCAGACACACATATCGTACGCGATAAGAGGCTATCATTCCTCCAGTGCGATGCCTGCGGCGCCAGAAGCAGCATAGGGAAGAACTAGGTTGAGCAAGGTCTACGTCAAGACAATAGTCCACGGTAGGGATAGGGTCGTCGCTGTTTGCGATGAGGAGCTTCTCGGGAAGACCCTTGAGGGTGGACGTGTCCCATTCAAGGTTAGTGAAGGTTTCTATAAGGGGATACTGGGTGACGTGGATGAAGCCATTGAGGCTATGAAGCAGGCGACTATCTGTAACCTCGTTGGGAAGAAGATCGTTGAGGCAGCCATTGAGAAGAAGATGGTTCATGAGAGGGCTGTCATCTACTTCGGGGAGATACCTCACGCCCAGATAGTGAAACTGTAAACTACTTTAACTGAATGCCATCAGATGAGTCCTTCAGTAAGCCTCTTTCAATGAGGAAATCGATACTGTTCTCTGTCTCGCTTGGGCTGAAGCCTCGGCGGGTCATCTCTGTTATCAGCCAGCTGGGCTGATAGAGGAAACCGGGTATCTTTATCGTGTTGATGATCTGCTTGCTACAGGCCCTGATGCGTACTTCGTTGCTCATCTTAGGGCCGTTTACTGTCTCTATCCTGTCTGTCAGTGGGCTCGCCGCTATGCCTAGGCGTTTTCGTACGTGTTCATGGAAGTCTTTCGTGAAGTTTCCGCCATGGAATGTTAGAACCCGTTTGGGCTTGCATTTACGTATGTGGCTCATCAGTCCACGGTAGTCCGCATGATCGCTTAACGGAAAAGCGATGCGTTTACGGCCCATGATAGTAGCCCACCCAGAAGCCAGAGCTATATCCAGATTATCCCACTTGGGTTTACTGCCCTTTGGAGTGATCAATGCACATTTCCCGGAATCAAGGAGGTCCATGCCTTCAGCACTGTTGGCGTCTACTGAGTCGAGATTGAATCCACGGCTCCTGTAGAGGTCCGTTACACTGGAGGCGGTTTTGCACGTGACCACTGGGAGATTTGTGTACTGGTTCAGTATGCTGATAACCTCCTGAGCGTTCCCTATGCTGTCGGTCTTGAATGTGGGTATCTTTCCCTGAACCACGTTGTTTACTGCCCATTGATATATCTCGACTGCAATGTCCTCGCGTTTGGGGAACTGAAACATGGGGGCTCCAAAGGTTGTTTCTATCACAAGTATATCGCACTGGGCGGGTGTAGCTGGGCTCATGGTGAATGTCTCTTCCGTGCAGAGGTCCCCAGTGTAGAGGACTGTTCCTTCAGGGGTGTTTACCTCAAATTCGACGCTTCCCAGCACATGCCCGCTGTTATGAACATGAACCTCAATGTCATCGAGCTTGATCTTATCACCCACCTTGATCTCTTTGAATCCCTCAAGATGCTTCCAACCCATTGAGTTAAGTAGATCACGGGTTTCCTGTGTGGCGTATTTTTCGCGTTCAGGGTGTTTGAAGGCTGAGGCGTGGTCTGCGTGGGCGTGGGATACGAAGGTTGGGTAGCTGTGGGTGTTCCGGGTGGGGTCCAGCATTACACCTTGGTCGCCGTATTCAACCAGAATACCTCCCAGTTGCCGAACCTTAAGCTCCACCTAATACCACCTAGTGAAATTATTGCTTTTTTTATGAATTGTCTCAATAAGCCTGTTGGCGCTATTTATAGTAGACGGTCACCTTGTCTGTAGCTTAATTATTGCCTGAGCTAGATCACCATCGTTTTCCTCAAGGGTCTTCCTAGCTACATCAATGCTCACGTTCGCCTGCTGAGCCACCAAAAGGATATCCTCTTCAGGGATCTCAAGCGGCGTCTCCTCGACCAGCTCTGGTGCTGTGGCTCCCTGCGCTGGTTTGCGCTCACTCTCTTTTCCCCCTGCTATCTGATACATCTTGGTTCCTTGAACATGGATGCTGGTGACCTGAGGCCCTTCTATTACAATCTCACGTTTATCGCCTTGAAGTATAACTCGCTTAATGTCTCCTAATTCATCCATCTTCATGCCCATCTGATTCATCATTCTACGGGCACGCCTGCTATCCATACGGGTCACTGAGATTCACCTACAGTCATTACAGGTAACCCATTATTAAATCCTTAACGGCAAAGAAGTTGTCATAATATTTAGTAAGAAAATATCGGTGAAGGAAAGGCCCCTGTTATTATTCTAGATGGCACTTGTTCTTTTTAGTTGATCTCTGTTGCCCAAGTTTTATCTTACCGATAAATCATACAAGTAAGGAATATAAGTAAGGAAAAGTTTGATTTATTTGATGATCCAAGTAAGCATAGGCTCCATCACCTCAAAGGGCCAAGTCACTATACCTAAAGAGATCAGAGAAGAGCTAGGCATCACAGAGGGGGACAAGGTGATGTTTCTCATAGATGGGGACAGGGCGATAATCAAGAAGGTCACCGGGGAAAAGCTATCCATGATACTGGATAAACAGAAAGAATGGTCGATGAGTAGTCTAGAGTATCAGAGAAGGCTTCGAGAAGAATGGCGAAAGTAATCATCGATACTAACGTATTCATCAGCGTAATTAATGATGAATTGGATTCTGATGCATCGAGGAGCCTGTTCGACAGGGTTGATGCAGGTGAGGTGGGTGCCATTGTTTCATCTATTACTCTGGCTGAGTTGGCTGCGGGTTACTTTCAGGCTGATGATGAGAGGGGTTGGATGCGCACGCTTCAACACATGTTGTCGTCTGAGAACTTCTCGATAATCGATCTTGATTACAGGGTTGTCGATCAGGCTGGTAGGATTAGAGCGGATACTGGACTGAGTCTCCCTGACTCCATTATTGTGGCAAGTGGGATGGCTGGTCATGCAGATTACGTCGTTAGCAATGATAGAGGACTGGATAAGGCATTAAAGTATCTGCAAGTCGTTTCTCCGATTAATATGATTCAATGAGATAACGAATACAGCCAACTCTGGTTTGAATCCAACTCCTCACAGTAATAGTATCAAGATGAATCTCGCAAGGTTTGTCATCTAAACATGAATAATTAATGAACTGAGGGATTCTCTGTTTTTTTCGGTAATCAGAGGCATGTTCACTCATCAAGGCTAGAACCGGTTATGATACCAACACCTCTATGGCTTTCACCGGGCAGTTCTTCATACAGTCAAGACAAGCAGAGCAGCTTTGAGGATTAGCAACGAGAGGTGATTCATCGAGCCACTCAAGAACACCAAAGATACAGGATTTTACGCAGGCTCTGCATCCTGTGCAAAGATCATAATTGATCCTAACCCTGACATTCATAGAAATCCCTGACAAACGACGAGAAATAAAGGATATTAATTGAAAAGTTAGAGTTTGCCCGCTGCCTTCACGGTGTTCCGTAGCAGCATGGCAATCAGCATAGGCCCAGTGCCACCGGGCACAGGAGTGTACACTGAGCTCTTCTCCAATGCAGAGGGATCAACATCACCGTAGACGTTCTTTCCCTCATAGTTGTTGCCGTTATCGATGATGATGACGCCTTCCTTGACCATATCTGCGGTGATGAAGTGCTTCTTACCTATCTCTGTGCTGATTACATCAGCGTCCTTGACCCGTTTAGCGATATGTGGACAGTTTTCATCAACCTGAGTCACGTTTGATGACAGATTCATCACGTATGCCGCCAATGGTTTGCTGAGGAAGTTGCTTGACCCTACGATCACCCAGTGCTTCCTGTTGGGGTCAATATCGTACTGCTTCAGTAACTGCATTATGGATTCAATACCAGCGGGAGCATAGCAGTCCTCACCCATGAGTACCTTACCCAGAGTGTTTGGACTGAGCCCGTCAACGTCTTTCTCGGGAGAGATAGCGTCCACGGCCTTCAGCTCATCCAATCCTTCGGCTAACGGTAGCTGCACCATTATCCCATGTATCTTGGAGTCCTCGTTGAGTTTCTCCACAAGCGCAACAAGCTCTGCGTCAGTTGTATGTTCCAGGTGATGAAACTCGCAGTAAATGCCAACGGATTCGGCTCTCTTCTTCTTAAGACCTACATACCTTGCACTATTCTTATCTGTTCCAGTGAGCACGAGAGCCAGTCCGGGGGTTACCCCCTTATCGGCTAGCCTCGCTACCTCAGCGGTAAGCTCCTCCATTACCTTCTCGGTTGTGGCTCGTCCATCCAATACGGTGGGCATCTTAGCTTAACCCCTTGATTACCCCATTCTCATCGATGTCCATATCGTTTGCAGCTGGTTTACTTGGGTGAGCTGGCATCGTGTTGATGTCGCCACAGTAGGCTACGATGAAGCCGACGCCTGTGCTTGGCTTGAGCCTTACAATGGGCAGGATATAGCCCTCTGGGGGCATTCCTTGTATGTTCTCGTTGTCTGTGAGGCTTAGAGGTGTCTTGGCCATGCAGATGGGCATCTTGTCGAGGCCCAGTTTCTCGATCTGTTTCAGGTTAACCCTCGCATCGTGGGATAGCTCGATGTCCGCTACCTTGTACATCTTGGTGGCGATGGTCCTGACCTTCTCATCCACAGGCATATCTAGATCATACAGGAAGTGGAAGTCGCTTGGCTTCTCAACCTCCTCAAGCACAAGCTTCGCCAAATCGACGCCACCGGGTCCGCCCTTTACCACTGTGTCGGTGAATGCGGCGGGTATTCCCTCCTTCTTGGCCCAGTCGAGGACCACTTTGATCTCCTCATCGCTGTCTGATGGGAAGTGATTCATACAGATAACTGACCGGAGGCCGAAGCTACGCACGTTATCAATCTCATTAGCGAGGATTGGGATACCTTCCTCTACCTTTTCAGGATTAGGTTCAGAAAGTTCACGGTACTTTACCCCGGCGTGACGCTTCAAAGCCTTAATGGTTGCAACAACGACAACCACCTTCGGTTTGAGACCACCCGCACGGGAAGCAATGTCCATGAACTTCTCCATACCAAGGTCCGCTCCGAAGCCGGGCTCAACAACAATATAGTCAGCGAGCTTGAGAGCCGTCTTTATGGCAGCTAGACTAGGACAGCCGTGGGCGATGTTAGCGAAAGGTCCGCCATGGATTATCGCGGGAGTGTTCTCGATTGTCTGGACCAGGTTGGGCTTCACAGCTTCCTTCATGAGGATAGCCATGGCGCCTACGCCGCCTATTTCCTTGGCCTTCACGGCCTCGCCTTTGCTATTATATGCAACTGTGATCTCGCCCATACGCTCCTTGCAGTCCATGAGGTCCTTGCTGATGGCGTGTATGGCGGCTATCTCTGAAGCCGTGGTTATCTCGAAACCCGTCTCATATGTGACGCCCCCGTTCTTATCCCCCAAGCCAACCACCATGTTTCTTAGACAACGACTCTCGATGTCCATGACACGTTTCCACATGATGTTCTTGGTGTCAATGTCCAGCTCGTTACCCCTAAAGATATGGTTCTCCATGAGGCTTGTGAGCAGATCATGGGCGCATGTTATTGCGTGAAGGTCACCAGTGAAGTGTATGTTGATGTCCTCCATTGGTAAGACCTGTGCGTAGCCACCGCCAGCGGCACCCCCTTTAATGCCGAATACTGGACCGAGGCTTGGCTGTCTCAGCACTACGATGTTCTTTTTCCCCAAATGACCCAATGCTTGAGCTAGACCAACCGACATGGTCGTCTTGCCTTCCCCGCTTTTTGTGGGGGTAACGGCAGTTACGACTATTAGTTTGCCATCCTTGTTGCCCTGTCTCTGTCTCAGGACCTGTGGCTTGATCTTTGCCTTGTATTTTCCATATAATTCTATATCATCTTCTGTGAGTCCAAGACTCGCAGCGATCTCAACGATAGGCTTGAGCTTTGCGCTCTGAGCTATCTCGATATCTGGTGGAATTGCCATTTTTATTCCGTTAATAATCGTTGATTGAGGATTAAAATCTGTTGAAAAAAAGGAGGAATTAGAAGCCCTCGTGGAGAACCTTGTACTCCTTATCGGGGCCGGGCTTGGTTAGACTCCACTCATAGCCCCTCTGCGTTGTGACGTACTCGGGCCAAGGCAGGTCAATGGGCGGATAGAAATCCTTTGACAGAAGCGGCGCAACCCATTTGGAGCCACCTATGCCTCCGCCTGTACGTTCCTTGAACTCAGCTGTCGCCTCAGCTAGGTCAGAGGAGTGAGTCAAGAGATCGATGATGGTTGTACCGAGGGTTCTTGACGCAGTGATTATTCCGGGATTAATGCATGCCGGATACCCGTTGAGGGCAAAACGTGCCCACATGGGTAGAGGCTGGTCTGGATTTGGGTTTCTCAGTGTAGCATTCGCTGTGTTCAGTCGCGTGGATGGCGCGGTCCACTGGTAGTCAACGTAGTCGTCGCTGCCCTGAGTTTCTACCCACTTGGGGAACTGGTATCTGATATCCTTGTCAATGTAGTCGATGGGAAGTATCTTCTGGCAGTTCTCTGTGAATGGGTCATTCATAGGCTCTAAGCCGAGGTTTTCCTGCAGTTTTCGCCCAAAATCCCTCGCCTCATCGCTGAAGACAGGTGGACCAACAAGCTCAAGGTTTCTGTATAGTATCTCAGATAGCTTCTTGTTACTCAGTCCCACTCTGGTTCTTGCTATGATTCGTTTTGTTACACGTGTTCCAGTGATCTGGGCTATACCCTTGGCTGTGTTGTCTAGGACATCCGATATCTGTTGCTGCATCTCCAACATGGGAGCCCTATGAGCGTACTGTATCTGGGCTATTCTTGGGGGCAGGTTATCGCTTGTGGCTTGCCCTCCCACCATGATATACTCGTTGAGAGTCCAATACGCCGTGTATGGGAGCATGGCGTCCTCCACGTACTTTGTTGCAGTGTACATGAGACATACAGCGTCCAGAGCCGCGGGTATTCTTCCACCGGCGTGACCAAGCATATTGAATGGAATATTCTTGGGTCTAAACCACTTCTCTGGGTTGACCGTCTCAAACGTGTAGAGAGTGTTCCAGTAGCTTGCCGCGTTAATCTCATACCTGACAGTATTGTATCCAGCCGGGTGATAAGGCAGTGAAGCGTTGAAGTCATCGAAATACCCCTTGGCTGCGTGCACGGGCTTGGAGCCACACACCTTCTCGGCTGGCTCACCGAAGAACTTCAATGTTCCCTTCAATCCATGCTTCTCCATGGCATTCTTGGCTGAGAGGAACCCAAACAATGAACCAGTCCCTAAACCGCTATGCGGGTCAGTGTGCCCAGCTGCATACGGATGCAGTTTATCGTCACGAGGCTTCCTATATGGCACGTTGGCTTGACTTGTGCCCGGTACAGCATCATACTCGGCGAACCCACCGATAACGGGTTTACCTTCACCCCACACCGCGCAGAAGGCGGTGGGCATTTCTCCACTACCCTCCTCAACCGTCCAACCGTCCTCTCTTAGGAGCTTCACATAAGCTGCCGCGGATTTGTACTCCCTGAAGGCTGGCTCGGCGTAGTTCCATATCTTCATGTGGAAATCAGATAGCCAATCCTTGTTCTCTTCAAGGTAGTCAAGGGCTGTCTGCTTCTCTTTCTGAATCTTACTCATAATAATACACCATCAAGCTATACACGCTAAGCATATACATTATTTACCGTGATTTAGCCGAAAACTTATCTCTTTAGAACATACCTACTCCACAGTAGGTGAAAGAATTGGTAACAGTTACTTTCGTAAAAATAGGTTATATAGGTACAACCACGCTGATTGAGGCACTTCTCGATGAGCGAAGCACAAGAACAGACCTCAAGATGAGGGTGATCTCCAGCGGAGTCAACCTCGACGAGGCAGAAGCTGAAACAGTTAGCAAGATCGCTGCAACAGTTGAGTCAGACCTCTACGTAGTAATCACTCCCAACGCAGCCCTTCCCGGCCCAAAGAAGGCGAGGGAGGTATTGAAGGAGACGGGAACGCCCATCATCGCAATCAGCGATGAGCCCAGCAGGAAGGCTATGAAGGATCTCCCAGCAGAGGGAATAGGATACATTGTCGTCTACGGTGACCCGATGATTGGTGCAGTCACTGCGTTCCTTGACCCTGTGGAGATGGCGTTATTCAACTCAGACGTGTTGAAGGTACTCAGCGTCACAGGCATATTCAGACTGATACAGGTAGAACTTGACAGGGTAATTGACGAGATCAAGGAAGGCAAGAAACCCGTGCTTCCTGAGTTAGTCATCACGAAGACCAAGGCATTGGCTGCTAGTCAGATACAGAACCCGTACGCTTACGGGAAAGCTATGGCTGCCTTCGAGATGGCGCGCACAGTGGCGGAGTTAACAACCGAGGGAGTCTACAAGACCGAGGACCGTGATCAGATCATCGATAAGGTCACAGCCGCCCATGAGATGATACGACAGGCAGCAAAGTTGGCTGATGAAGCCCGTGAGATGGAGAAAGCCAACGACTCCGTGGTACGCATGGCACACTTCAAGAACGGTGAAAGACGCAAGAAGACCCAGCTCCACGGAAAATTTGACAAGTAGGCTACCTGTGCCTCTCTCTTCCTCTTCTCACATTTACAGCTAAACCATTTTTAAATCGAGTCATCTCTTCAGACGTTAAGACAGCCTTCCCCACACCCACGACACGTCCACTTGTATCACGTACAATTACCTCATCATCGGGTCTGATACTGGGCCCTGCCTCGACTACGTGTTTTGCGAAGAGATTCTTACCCTGCTCAATAAACTCGAGAACATCATCAATAACCACCACGTAACCCGTGAAACCAGGCAATGTATTCAACCTCTCAGCGCCGGCAATGGTGATTGTGAACATTGCATCAGTGGGCCTATAGTTGGCGAGCATCACATCATCGAGGAAAATATGCCTTGGACGATCAGTATTCCTGCTGTACTCAACACGTATGCCCTCAGGGAACAATATGGCTCCCGCGCCGTGTCCAAACTGGTAATCAGCTATGGCTCTGAGTCTCTCATGGTCCTCGTTCATCAGCAAGGCTATGCGTTGATGATTTATAAGACGATGCCCCAATGGATATGAGGCTTATACATGCGTTGCGAGGTATGCGGACGAGAAATAAATGGACCACCATACTACAGAGTCATCGAGGGCGGCAGACTGACGGTCTGCTCACAGTGCTCAAAGTTCAGCGACCAAGAATGGGACCCCAAAAGGCCACAGGCTAGAAAGAGCCCCACACGCAGGAGATCAGCACAACCCCAGCCTAGAAGAAGAAGCGATATCGAGACGGCTGAATCCCTAGAACTCATTGATGACTACGGTATGATCATAAAGAAGGCGAGACAGAAGAAGGGAATGACTGTTGAGGACTTCGCTAAGAAGATAAACGAGAAGGAGTCTGTTGTGAAGAAACTTGAGAAGGAGGATATGAATCCACCACTTGACCTCGTTAGTAAGGTTCAGCGGGAACTGGGCGTCAACATTCTCGAAGAGGCTGAGAAAAGCAGCGGCACGGTTCTGACACGTCCTATGGGGCCTAGAACCCTCGGAGACCTCATTAAGATCAAGGACTCCACCAAGAAAGAGGAATAAACATATCCTCGATCATTATTTTAACAGGTACGCCCGGAACAGGCAAGACCACAGTAGCCAAGATTTTATCTGATAAACTAAATGCAAGACACATCGAGTTATCGGTTTACGCCAAGGAAAACGGGTTGATCATAGAGAATGATCCAGTGAGAGACACCTTGGTGGTTGACATGGATGCACTCCAGGACGCGTTGGAGAAGGAATTTGAAAATGGGGAAACCATCATCATTGATGGTCACTATGGCCACGAGGTAGTTGATGCAGACAGGGTAAAACTGGTTATCGTTCTACGTAAGGCGCCTTGGGAGCTCCAAGAGGTACTCCAGAACAGGCTTTACAGCTACGAGAAGGTATGGGAAAACCTCGACGCCGAGATTCTAGGAGTCATCGCAGATGAAGCATTGGAAGAGTATCCACGAGAAAAATTACACGAGATAGATACTACAGGTAAGACCCCTGCGGAGACAGCCCTTGAAATTATGAAGGTTATAAAAGGTGAATCCTCTCCCAGTATAGAGCCAATAGACTGGATAACGCACCCAGAAACCCTCAGAGTGCTGGTGAACAGGACATGTACCTTATCATAAACTGCCCAACATGCGGCAAGATAATAATGGCAAGCACAGCCAACCGCACAAAAACATGCACCCACTGTGGATCAAAAACACCGGTATACAGCGTAAAGGTGCTGGCGAAGAGTGATACAATCCAAGGGGCAGTAGAGATTATACAGCGGCTTAAGCAGAAGGAAAATCAAGACCCCAGCATGGTCACTTTTAAAAAGTTTAAAGCATAGTCCAGTGAAAAGTTTCTGATTTTTATATAGGGACAGCATGTAGTAGGGCAGAGGAAATAATATTGGCGGCCGTAACAGGAAGAAAATTCTTTGAAGAACTCGGACAACTTATCGGAAAACCAGTAGTGATCGAGGACGCAGCCGGAAAAACCTATGAGGGCAATCTTCTTGGTTTTGATACGCAGAGCATGAGCATCGCGTTGGGCGATGTGAAGGGCTCACAGGGCACATTATTTCATAGGCTATTCCTAACAGGCAACAATATCGCAAAGATAATGGCCACAGATACACCTTTCAACCTTGATGGATTAAAGGAGAGACTGGATAGAGTCTTC
>CAYTVK010000005.1:0-24426 GCA_964441725.1 uncultured Candidatus Bathyarchaeia archaeon
ATCGATGTGGAGTATACGAGCCAGGAGCTGAAGGTTGAGAAGAATGATCACATCTATCAGCCTCTCAACTGGTACAGGGAGCCCCTCTATCTTGAGTTACTGGATTTTACATCAGCGATACAGGAGAAACGAAGCCCATCTGTAACAGGTGGCGATGGTTTTGAAGCGTTGAAGGTCTGTGAGGCTGCCCTTGAGAGCGCTGAGACAGGAGAGGTTATACGAATTAATGGGGGAATGCGGTGAAGGTCTCAGTTGTTGGCTTAGGGTACGTCGGTGTTTCTCTGGCAGTGGTTCTGGCTGAGAGAGGATGCATTGTGGTGGGGGTTCAGCGTCGGTCTCCGAGAAGCGGGTGGAAGATAGACTGGGTGAACAAGGGCAGGTCACCCATATTTGGAGAGGAGCCGGAGTTATCTGAATTATTAACCAGATCAGTTCAATCAGGCAGTCTCAGGGCTACCGATGATTATGCTGAGATCAGGGATTCGGATGTTGTAGTGATCACTGTGCAGACACCAGTGAATCAAGATAAGGAACCTGAGTTGAGTCATCTGAAGGCTGCCTGTGTTGAGGTAGGGAAAAATCTTCCTCGTGGCGCATTAGTCTGTCTTGAGTCAACGGTGCCGCCGGGTACCACTAATGGGATGGCGAGGACTATTCTTGAGGAGGAGAGCGGCTTTGAGGCTGGAGTGGATTTTAATCTTGTTTTCTCTTATGAGAGAGTTACACCGGGGCACTTGATTGAGAACCTCAGGAGCCTACCCAGAGTGGTAGGAGGATTGACACCACGCTGCACAGAGAGGGGAGCAGCGTTCTATGAGAGAATCTGTGAATCAACGGTGTCCAGAACAGACACCATTACGGCTGAGACATCAAAACTCATTGAGAACAGCCACAGGGATGTGAACATAGCCTTCGCAAACGAGGCAGCGATGATCTGCAGAAGCCTCGGCGTGGATTTCTACTCTGTAAGGGAGATGGTGAACAATCTCCCTATGAGAGAGGGATCGAGTAATTCATACAGGAATCTGCTTGAGCCGGGGGCAGGTGTGGAGGGACACTGTTTGCCAAAGGATTCTCATCTTCTGCTGTACGCTTTAAGGGAAAAGTCTGGAGGCTACTTATCCAGGTTGATTCCCTTGGGTAGGGAGATCAACGACAATATGCCTGAGGTTATGTGCGAGTTGATCCGTGATGGGTTGAGGGCTTCAGGGAGAGAAATTCCTGACTCCAAGATCGGTGTGCTCGGGCTCTCATACAAAGAGGATACCGGGGACCCTCGTAACAGCCCAACCATAAGACTCCTAGAACTCCTTAAGGCAAACATGATGGTTCACGACCCATTCATCCATGATCACCCATTGATCAAGACTCAGCCCCTAATAGACACCATACTTGGGTCTGATTGTCTGGTGGTTATGACAAAGCATAGCCAATACAAGGCACTGGATCTGAGCTGCATCGCCTCCATGATGAGGACAAGGGTCATTGTGGACGGCAGAGACCTATTTGACCCTTCAGAGTGCGTGAGCAAAGGATTCACCTATAGAGGGATTGGACATGTTACGGTCTAAGACAGTTGATTCACAGCCAGTACGGCTATGTGAGATCAGATTCAGTAGGCGAGTGATCGAGGATCTAGAGCACGTCCTGAGGTCTGGAATGCTCAGGGAAGGAGCTGTTACCGAGAGATTTGAGGACTGTTTCAAAAAGACACTGAATGCACAATATGCTTACACAGTATCCAGCGGAACCGCTGCGCTTCACCTCGCCTTATTGAGCTGTATTCCGAAGGGCTCGAAGGTGCTTGTGCCAGCATTTACATTTATCGCGTCTGCTAGCGCCGTGGTTCACGCTGGCTGTGTTCCCGTGTTTGTGGATGTTGATCCTGATACTTTTTTGATGGATATTAATGATGCTTGGGAGAAGGCTGATGAGGAGACGGGGGCCGTGGTTCCTGTGCATCTCTTTGGAAACCTTGTGTCTTATGATGAGTTGATGGACTATCTGAGGAGTATGATCTAAGGATAGTACATGATTGTGCCCAGGCTCTTGGCTCAAAGTATTGGGGAAGAGAACTTGGTGAATTTGATGATGTCTCATGCTTCAGCTTCTACCCATCGAAGGTCATCACAACAGGGGAAGGGGAAATGGTGACCACAAACAGGGAGTAGTATGCGCATAGGGGTAGATTGCTGAAGAATCATGGGGAAGAGCAGAAATATAGTCATACTTTGCTAGGCTACAATTACAGGTCCAGTGAGATGGCTTCAATCCTCGGATTGGACCAGCTGAATAAACTGGATCAGTTTCTCGAAAAGCGTAGAAACATAGCCAGATACTACGATATCGCCATAGGCAACATGAAGGGAATAAAGTCTCAGTGGGTTACCCCTGAGACTGATTCATGTTATAACTATTACACGGTTCAGGTAGAGCCGGATTCAGGGCTGAATAGGGATCAATTGGTCCAAGAACTGAGAGCAATAGGCATCGAGGCTGCGATTCATTATCCGCGAGCACTCACTGAGCAACCAGCGCTACAGGAGTACATTAAATACGGGTGTCCTGAGGCTGAGGAGTTATCGAGGAGGGTTTTCAGTATTCCGATTCACCCGTATATGAGGGAGAGGGATATGGAGCGCGTGGTTCTCGGTTTGAGAAGCATCACGGGTTAAGTGATTGATCTCTCCACTGTGACTGCCTTGATCTATATTCCTCCACCGTGTATCTCGGTGAGGCAGGGACTTCATACACTACGCTACCGGGCTCAACATCATGAGTGACAAGCGCACCCATCCCAATCACCGAGCCCTCACCGATAGAGACCCCTGCTTTGATCACAGCCGATGCACAGATAACTGCATCAGACCCGATTTTCACCCCAGACAGCCTACCAGATGGAGGATAGGGATCATTCGTGATGACCACTCCAGGTCCGATGAAGACCCGGTCTCCGATCACTGTCTGCGGCGGGATGTAGACCATGCCCTGTATTCTGCAGTCCACGCCTATGGAGACATGGTGGTCAATGTGAGTTAGGCTTCCTATGCTGGTTCGGTCACCGATGATGGTGTGGTCTCCGATGTAGGTGAGGTGCCATATCTTGGTGTCTTCACCTAGCTGAATGTTTTCATCGATATGATTATGTGTCATAGCATCACTGATTAGTATCAATATTTTTTGAATGATATATTTGTAAGGGTCTAAATACTGGCTCGCATCAATTTCAGGTGAATTTCATGTATCTCACCAGAAAACAGGAGCGGATGATGGCGGGCGATGAAGGCGAGGCCGTCAAGAAATCCATGGAGCTACTGGTAGCTCTAGGGGAGGTTTTTGGGGCAGAGAAGCTGGTCCCAGTGGAGTCGGCTCACATCAGCGGCGTCAGTTACAAGAATCTTGGTGACGCAGGCACCGAGTGGCTTGAAGAGCAGGCTGCCATGGGGGCTAGGTGTAGGATCAGGGCTACCCTGAACCCGGCGGGGATGGATATGGAGAAGTGGCGGGAGATGAATGTCCCTGAGGAGTTCGCCATCGGACAGGAGCGTGTTTTGAAGGCGTTCACGGATATGGGGGTTGAGCCTACCTGTACGTGCACTCCTTACCTCATTGGTCATGTTCCACGGCGTGGCACTCAGGTCGCGTGGGCGGAGTCCAACGCCGTCTGTTTTGTGAACAGTGTTCTAGGCGCAAGGACTAACCGAGAGTCTGGGCCAACTACTCTTGCATCTGCTGTTACAGGTGTGGCTGCGTACTATGGTTATAGGCTAGTTGAGAATAGGCGCCCTGAGAAGATCATTGATGTACAGACTATGCTTGAGTCGAGGCTGGATTACAGCGCCTTGGGGTATGTTACCGGCAAGCTCATGA
Organism: uncultured Candidatus Bathyarchaeia archaeon; assembly: GCA_964441725.1. Taxonomy (GTDB): domain Archaea; phylum Thermoproteota; class Bathyarchaeia; order TCS64; family TCS64; genus RBG-16-57-9. Next base: position 3,871 of record CAYTVK010000005.1, read on the forward strand.
AATCAAGCGTACCGTATCTGAGGAACATGGGAAGACCAGACCTAGAATCCATGAAGACCTTCGGCGCAGCCTGCGCCACGAGCGGAGGAATAGCCCTCTGGCACGGAGAAGGGGTTACACCTGAGGCTGAGTGGGCTTCACAGTACATAGAAGGACTTGAGGCAGTCACAGTGGAGAGGAGAGACCTTGATGAGGCAAAGGAGAAGCTGATGGGTGATCCTTCAAACCCCACATATTGTATCGGGTGTCCTCACTGCAGCCTAAAGGAGATGGAAGAGACAGCCAACCTTGTGAAGGGAAAGGAGCTCGCTGGTAGGCTCTGGGTCTTCACGAGTAGGGGCGTCTATGAGCAGGCGGTGAAGGCGGGTCTAGTGAAGATCATTGAGGACGCCGGTGGCAGGGTCTATAGAGATACCTGTATGGTTGTGGCTCCGCTTCATGAGATGGGGTGGCATGGCGTGGGCACAAACAGCATGAAGGGCGGGCACTACAGCGTGGCTCATGGTTTCCCTACCAAGATAGAGACAGTTGACAAACTCATCGAGGAGGCTTCACGATGATACTGAAGGGTAGAAAGGTGATGGGTGGAACCGCTGAGGGTGAGGCTCTTGTCTCCACTGAGCCTGTGAGTTTCTACGGTGGAGTTGACCCAGTCTCCGGGTGTGTAACTGAGCCGGGTCACTGCTGCTGCGGAGAAAACATAACTGGCAAGGTATTCGTGTTCCCGACGGGAAAGGGAAGCACCGTTGGCAGCTACGTGATCTATCGGATGAAGAAGCTGGGCACCGCCCCAGCAGCCATTATTAACGTGGAGACAGAGGCTATTCTCGCCACGGGGTGCGTCATCAGTGACATACCTTTGGTTGATAAGCTGGACCAAGACCCTATTGAGGCGATAAAAACCGGTATGCTCGTCAAGGTGAGAGCAGACGATGGCGTGGTTGAGATAGTTGATTAGTCTTCTTTTCTCTTCTCTAGAATAGACTTCATTATATTGATCTCTTTGTCGAGGATCTGTTTCTGCTTACAGAGTTCATCGAGTTTCTCTTCGAGATCTTGGAGTTCTACGTCTTCCTGCATGAGGTGGTATATCTCGGAGTGACCGTATTTGAGGTGGAAGTCAATCTGGTCTTTCTTGGGCTTCTCCACGCCGCAGAATGGGCATACATAAACTTTGGACATTTTAATCCCCTAAAACTCTCATGTAAAACTCGGGCAAGCCGCTATAAAGGGTTTTAGTAGCTGATCTGGGTAAAGGCGGATTCTTTTCCGAATTTTAACTCCGCGGCTCTCCGTACAACCCCACGGTCATTCTGGGGAGTGTAGACTCTCATAATGTCCAGGTAGCCTACGAGTGTGTCTCCGAGGGGGCTGAGGCTGCTGAAGCTTACGAGGCGTTTCTCTCCACCCGGTGTCTCGGTGTATAGGGGTATGTCTTGTGGTTTCTGTTGTCGAGCGTAGTATGGTACGCTGGGGGCTGATGATACGTCCACGATGACTGTGCTGGGGTCTACCTTTGCTTCCGCTGCTATTTCTTGCTCGATGCTTGTCCTGATGTTGCCCATTAGCATCATGTTGACCGTGAATCTGTCTTTTCGATGTATGATGGTCTCGTATGCGCATTTTACGAGTCTCCTGTTCTGGTAGTCCTGGGTTAGCTGGTACGCGGTCTTGCTGGGCTTATTTTTGGAGCCGCGTAGTGTCGTGAGCATGTGGATTACTGTGCCGTCGTCTAGTTGATGGTAGTCTTCCGCTGTCTTGAAGTCGGTTATTCCTAGTTCTTCGTCGCCAAGTTGCATTGCTCTCACCAGCATGCACTCGGCTGCTCTGACGCTCCTGTGGAAGTAGACGGCTTTGAACATCTCGTAGCGCGCTATCACCATGGCTTCGAGAACGTAGAGGGCGGTGTCTTTCACTGCGAGGTGTCCGTCAACCACATTCATGCTTCTGACGAGTCTGTCAATGTCTACCCTGCCGTATTCGACGCCTGTGAAGTAGCTGTCCCGTGGGAGGTAGTCCAGTACGTCTGCGCTGAACTGCCCGGCGATTACCTGATTCAGGTATGGTTTATTGTTCTCATGCTGCCCGATGGATAGGGTTGACATCTCATCAGGGTCCAAGCCGTGTTCTCTGAGTATGTCGGATACAGGGGTTTCCTTGATGATCCGCGTGGTCATCTGCTCGTGGTTGAGGTTGCGCTTGTGAAGAACCTCCTCAAAGAGGTGGCTGAACGGTCCATGCCCGATGTCGTGGAGAAGCCCGGCTAATCTGAGTTTCTGCACATCATCGTCGCTGATAAGCTCAGAGTCATGGAATCTTTGAGCGATCTTGCCCGCTATATGTAGAACACCGAGGCTGTGATGAAATCTGGTGTGCTCGGCTCCGGGGTATGTGAGGTGGGCTGCTGAGAGCTGCCGTATTCTGCGGAGACGCTGGAACTGAGGCGAGTCAACTATGTCTATCTCGGGTTTATTCAGCTCGATGTATCCGTGGATAGGGTCTTTGATCTCCCAACTCTGCATGAGTATGTGTAATTCTCCGGTATCTTATAACTGGTGGTTAACTGCAACTGGTCATAAACGATTTATCACATATAGTTGAAGTTGTAGATATGACTGATTACAGGAAGCGGCTCAAGGGATTACAGGGTATCATGGAGGAGAAGGGACTTGACCTCGTGGTGTATGGGGCGAGCCCGGATTTTCAGTATCTCACAGGAGCCTTGGTGGAGTGGAGAAAACACAGGGATTTGAATAACCCAGCTGACTCAGTGTTTGTTCCGAGGGAGGGCGATCCCATTATTGTCTCTGGGATGGGTAACGGCTCAAAGCTTGATGAGTGCTGGATAGACGAGAAGCATCTTCTCGGCATGTTTGAGGATATGAAGCCCACCGTGAAGAGCATTATGGAGAAGCTGGACCACCCAGAGAAGATCGGGGTAGGAGAATACACATGGGGCAGCCTTGTGTTAGCAGTCGCAAATTACAGCCGTGGCTCGATCTTCAGGAGCGCCGAGGGACTCATGGATGGGATGAGAATGATCAAGGACAGCTACGAGATAGAGAAGCTCAAACGAGTCGCAAAGCTCACGGACGCCGTGATGGGCAAGGTAATCGAGGAGATCGATGACGAATCCACCATGAGGAGTATGAGACTCAAGATAGAGCAACTCGGCAGGGGACTGGGGGCAAGCGACGTTAGCTTCCCAACGACGGCTGGCTTCTGTAAATCAGGCAGCGAACCAGTGGGTGTCTTCAACTATGACCTTGACCAGACTATTGAGCCAAAGACATCTATTGCCTTTGATATCGGCTTTGTGCTTGACGGCTACTGCAGCGACTGGGGTAGGAGCGTCTACTATGGTGAGCCAGATGAACATATAGAGAAGGCTTACCAAGCCTTGATGAGCGCTGTAGTTGAGACCACCGATGCAATGGGCGGCGAGGTCCAGCGAGTTGATCAGGTCTTTGACTACATCGAGAAGATCTGTGAAAGAGAGGGATACAAAGATCGTCTTCTTGAGAGACTTCCAGAGAGAATGGTAGGTCATCAGATAGGAATAGAGGTTCATGAAGACCCTTGGCTAAAGCCGGGGGAGAGCCAAGAGTTTGAGGATGGCATGGTTTTCTGCGTTGAGCCCAAGCTCTGGCATAAGGGAGAGTACTATCTGAGGGTAGAGGATATGATTCTCATTAAAAACGGGAAAGCCGAGAGCCTGACCAAGTATGATAGGGAGCTGTTCCAGCTTTAACACCAAACTATTTTATCCCAATCCTGTTTCCTAGATGTCGATGAACAAAGGCTACTTTATTGTCTTTGAGGGCGTCGATGGCGGCGGAAAATCCACCCAGATAAAGATGCTTGCCGACTATTTCAAGAACCGAGAATACGATGTGGAGCTTCACATGGAGCCCACGCAGGGCCTCATCGGTAACCTGTTATGGAATTATATGAGGTCGAAGGAACGTTCATTCAGTCCAGAGACGGAGGCCCTTTTGTTCGCAGCTGACAGAATAGAGCACGGTAAGGTCATAGAGAAGGCGCTTGAGTCGGGTAAGGTTATCATCAGTGATCGTTATCTGCATAGCAGTCTCGCATATCAGGGGGCAGCGGGTGTGGATATGGAGTGGATGAAGTCTCTAAACAGACATGCTTTGAAGCCTGATCTTGTGATTCTCTTGGATATTGACCCAGATAAGAGCCTTGAAAGAGTATCAGGTAGAGCTAGGACTGTTTTCGAGGAGAACGAGTACTTGAAGAAGGTGCGGAGTGAGTATCTGAGGTACGCAAAGGCAGGGGAACTAGTGGTAGTGGATGCCACTCAGCGTATAGAGGATGTTCAAGCTGATATCAGGAAACTGGTCGAGAAGTTATTAGAATAAGCCTTTACCAGTCCGTGTTTGTGCACGGTTTTCCCGGTTACCATGACGCTTTTCGTCACTATTCAGAACAGAAAGAAGCCGTTCTGGGGCTGTTTTTCGGTTTGAATGCTTGTTTGTGGCTGGGATGGGGTAACCCCCCCTCCCCCTTTATTTGTTTTTAGATTTGTTATCGTAATCATCTGTTTTTATTTCGGTAGTTAATACTACCTGAATTCAGAGAAATGCAGACAGCAAACATTCTCAGAGGTACATCGTATCGTTCATACTCTCGACGACCCTGTTTTCATGCCTGTAGTTTATATGGGTATACCATATACTATCAGGCTATTCTGAATAATAACCCCGTTCTAGCCTATCTTCCTAACCCGTTCACGGGCGTCGATGAGCTTTACTAACGTATCGAGCAATGTGTTAATCTTTGCAGGGTCCTTCTCCTGCTCAAGCATGCCCTGAATCTCCTTAATCTTGTTGAGAAGAGTCTGATCAATGCTGCCCTGCTGAGCCATCCCCTCTTTATCGGCGTCAGCTGGCACAACTACAACGGGTTTATTGCACATGGGACATACAAGGCTCCCGTCCCTAAGCCTGAAGAGAGGAGTATTGCATTCTGGGCAGGTCTCGTTAAGCATCGTGGCCCCCTTCCTCAGGAGCTCAGCCATCTGTTTCAAGCTTCCCTCTGACAAGATGTTTCACTACAAATTCCATGAGCCGCTGTTTAAAGAGTATGCCCACCGACACCCATAAAACCACAGAGGCGTTGATGTGGCGGAGTAAAATGGTGACCTTCAGCCACGGGGGAGACATAGAGGAGCTTAGATCACACCTTGAATCACTGGGATTAGGCTTGGGTCCGACTGAGGAGAGATTAATCACCGAGAACCCTGAGCGTTTAATACTGTGGCGTGAAGACGGCGTCCTCGTCGGTCACGTCATATGGCATATCAGCAACACAAAGGAGCACCCAGATGGTACACCAAGAGTACCCGAGGACAGACACATACTGGAGGATGAACTGAGCGTAGAGGGAGACTTCATCGAGCTGCATGAGATATGGCTCAGCGACACACACCGGGGAAGAGGCTATGGGGCAGAGTTCTTCAAATATTTTGAGGAGATGGTCAAAGAGAAGGGGTACCATGCCATCGTCTACTACGCTGATCACCCAGCCGCCATGAGCATCTGCTTAAAGAGGGGTTACAGGCAGGCTTACGGCGTCGAATTGGACGGGATAACAGGTGAGCGAAGCCGCTACTACGTCCTTGCAAAGGAGTTATAGATGGAATTATCAGGCATCAGTCAATGTATAATGAGATGCCCAGCATACATCTCAACCAGTTATCAGGATTCATACTAGGCGTAACCATGGGAGGCATCTTGGGAACATTCTTCACCCGCTACTTTGGGCTTCTACTCGTCTTGGGGGCAGTCATAGGGTTACTGGCGGGGCAGTGGAGTCGAAACAGCAGGGAGCCGGATGTCGTCTGGGTGAATAGAAAATAACCATTTAAAGCAGAGCGCATCATTTCAAGGCTAGAGAAACCAAGATGATACAACTGGAGGGACGCAACCCCGTCTACGAAGCACTTAGACAAGACCTCGTAACAAGCATCAAACTCGAATACGGGCACGAGAACGAAGCAAAGATCAAACAAATTATAGATTTAGCTCGAAAAAAAAGCGTCAAAGTAGACATGGTGAACAGGAAAAAGATAGAGCACCTGAGCACAACCGGTCAACATCAAGGAGTAATCGCGTATGCCCAGACCAACATAAACTGGAGCCTAAGCAAGGTACTCAAAGAAACCAAGAAAGAAGTATGCATAGTAGTACTCGACCAAGTTCAAGACCCTCACAACCTCGGAGCCATCATAAGGACAAGCGAGGGAGCGGGAGTAGATGGCATAGTGATCCCCAAGAAAGGCTCAGCGGACCTCAGTAACACTGTGCACAGGGTGAGTATGGGGGGCAGCCTCTACGTACCAGTATGGCAGACCAACATCTACCCGACGATAAAACAGATGCAGGACGAGGGGCTAAGAATAATAGGAATAGACGCAAGCGGCTCAAAACCCTACTATGAGGAGAAGCTCTCAGGCGCAGTAGCGATAGTAATGGGTGGTGAAGACAGGGGGATAAACCCGACCCTGCTAAGTAAATGTGACAGCGTCGTAAACATACCCATGAGGGGAAAACTGGACTCACTGAACGTTAGTGTAGCTACAGCGGTAGTACTCTATGAACGGGTAAGGCAACAAGAAATATAATAAAGGGGATGGGTTAGCGCCTCATCGCGTTTGTAACGATGAGCAACCCTATCGCTATGATGAATAGCGGCCAGAGAGTGTCGAAACTCGCCCACCAGAATACATCGTCAAGAAGCGTAGATGCTCCGAGGATTATCAGGAAAACGCCGATGATCATGGGCCAAACGGTTCTGCTTCTTCCACCGAAGCACGCGTTATCCATATCCCAGTCGTTGCGCCTGTACCTGTAGGCTGAGGGCTTCAACGGTGCACCACAGTTTTTACACTCTAGGGCATCCTCGTCGTTCTCGGTTCCACACTTTGTGCAGTATACCAAAAGTATTCACTGATCTGAATAATGATGTCTGTTATACAAAGCTTACTCAAAACGAATCATACACTGAGCACTACAATCCCTGCAGACCCCAACGTGAACCCACTGACTCGCCCGAATACGCGCAAAAATCCAGAAAACGGTTACCGACAAGAAATACGCTGATACAAGGAAACTGAGGCTCATCAACTGTATTGCCTCAAACATGAGCCAAGCACCCACAACGAAAACAATGTTCAACAATAGATGCAGCCACGCCGAGCCAAGGTCAATAAAATGCTGAGCAAGCCCTAATCCCACGAGCATGACGCCAAGCCAGAACCCAAAAACAGGATCAAAGGGATAAAAACCCGAAAACAACCCACCTAGAGCCAACAAGGCGCCGAGAACCAATCCACTGCACCCAGCGCAAAACACCCTCTGCCCTACCCTTACCGTGTGACCTAGAAAACGACCGCAGTCAGGGTGATGCCCAGCTACCCCATCTTCTCCACGTCGCTCACTTTTTCCCCCAAAGGAACACCAACTGGGGGCCAGTCCAGCAATGATACCCATTACACAGATAGAGGCGAAGACCAGTTTCGAGACAAGGGTCTGCCACGGGAAATACACTTCAGGAAGGTTCTGATGAATGAGGAGCGAGGTTATCAATAGGCTCGCCTCAGCTAGGAGAACGTAGCTGATTTGATCCCAACGTGACTCGATGTATGGGATGACCCTCATATTTTGAGGCTCTGTATCTATACCAATAAACCCTTCGAGTGGCTTTGATCTTATCGCATCTCGGAGGTATTTACCAGTAATAAAACATGGAACAATACTCTATATCATATATAACTATTTTATCTGCAGCATATAGTAACATTAAAAAAGTGTACATAGCAAAATATCAGTTATAACCTATAAATCTTAAATACTACGAATATAAAACGATTAATTGAGGAACCAAAACCCTCTTCAATACTAGGTATGGGCTCATCGCTCGCGAGAGCTCCCTAAGTAGAAGAGGCATCCTTCCTCTTCTCATTAATAAACACCACTACCAGTGTTCACAATCTAAACCTATTATAATAAGCACCCACCAAAAAGGGTATTATGACCAAGATAGCCCTCATCGGTTTCGGCGTGGTCGGCCAAGCCTTCACAGAGATAATCAGAGACAAACACGAAGAGCTCAAAGAAAAATACGGGCTGGACGCGGAGATAGTCGCAATCAGCGGAAGGAGCAAAGGCAGCGTATACGACCCAGATGGACTCGACCTAACACTGTTACTGAAGAAATTCGGGGAAACAGGCACCCTTGAATCATACCCCAAAGGCGTGAAGGGCCTAACAAGCCTAGAGACTATAACCGAAACAGGCGCAGACATCATAGCAGAGGCAACCATAACAAACATCGAGACAGGGGAACCGGCTCTCACCCACATGAAGACTGCGCTGAGCAGCGGAAAACACGTGGTCACAAGCAACAAGGGACCAGCAGCATTAGCATACAGGCAGCTGAAAAAACTCGCAGACGAGAACCGGGTCCAGTTCAGGATAGAGTCAACTGTACTCAGTGGCACACCTGCCATCAACTTCGCAACCGAAAACCTTGCAGGGCATAGAATCTATGGGGTGAAGGGAATCATCAACGGCACCACTAATTATATTTTGACGAAGATGGAGCAGGGAGAAAAATATGATGAAGCCCTTAGGGAAGCCCAGAAACTGGGGTACGCTGAGGCAGACCCCACCGCAGACGTGGAGGGCTGGGACGCGGTGGCCAAGATAATGATACTAGCTAACGCGGTTCTTGGGGGAGATATGAAGACCAGTGACGTGGAGAGAGAAGGCATCACAGGCATCACTCCAGAGAAGATCAGAATGGCGAAGAGCCAAGGAGAAAGAATCAAGCTGATCGCAGAAGCCTACGTCGAGGATGGAGAGGTCAAAGCAAAGGTAGCTCCTCAGAGAGTCCATCTATCTGACCCCCTCGCAGCGGTCTCTGGTACATTGAACGCACTGACCGTGATGACAGATGGCTTGCTTGAGGTCACAGTGATAGGGGGAGGCGCAGGCGGCGTCGGTACCGCTCACGGCCTGCTCAGCGATATAATCGCCATTCATAGACTTAGCGGAGACTAGTAGCTCAAAGCGGCCCCAAGACGACGGGGATCAGCGGTCCCCTTCAAAACATCTTCTTCACGCCAGACAGCCTGCATACTGCCCATTGGCCAATGATACTCACCGAGAGGTCTGGTCATTATACCAAGTCGCTTCAACCCTTTCACAATGTCGAGGCTGAGTCTGTTCTCAATCTCAAGGGTCCAGTCATCCATCAAAGGCCAGAAACGCGGAGCATCAATAGCCCTGTATGGCTCCCAGTCACACTCAATGATACTGAACAAGACCTCGGGGACAGTGAATATACAATCCCCAGGAGACCCAATGCCCATCCAAGGCTCCCCACCCCTAGCAACAATGGTGTTAGAGATGGCGTGCTGCGTCCTTCCACCGGGCTCTACCAAGGCGTATCGCTCCCAGCCGATGCCGCTACCCGGAACACCGTCAACAACGACACCGGGAATGCCTCCTCCGCCTGTCTCCATCATCTGAACCCAGTTCCCATTCTTATCAACTATGCTGAGCTCACAGCTATCATGGGTGACGTGCCCTGTTGAGGGAAGCGAGCCTCTTTGCTCTGATTTACTGTGTGTGAGCGCAAGGTATTCCGTCATGTCCTTCTTTGGTCTGCTGTTTTTCCAGAGATCAGCGATTACCTTGTGATAGCTGCTGCTTAGCAGCGTCTCTATTGGGTTATCATAGTAGTCTGGGTCATGGATTAGGTTTCTATCAAGGTGAGCTCGCCTAAGAACCCAGGCAAGCACAGCCAGAGTCTCAGCGGACTCAGTATAATGCCCATCTAGCTCAAGATGCTCAAGCACACCGAATAGAAAACCTGTGTAGAAGCCTCCGCGTTGTGGTGGGGGAATGCCGATGATCTCGTTCTCCTTGTACAGTGTGTGAGTTGGCTCCACCCAGATCGGCGTATAACCAGCCACATCCTCAAGGGAGATCATCCAGCCGAGACTGTTAGCCTCCTCGACCAATCGCTGAGCCCAGTGGCCGTTCAAGAAATAATCAGGACCCTCCCCGGAGGAAGCCTCAAGAGTCTTTGCTAGATCAGGACGCTTCCACAGTTCACCCACTGGTATCTGAAACCCATCTGGTGCAAAGTGTTTTCTGCCGCTTGGGAAATAGGTGCGGCCCTCAAGGCTGCTTGATCTACCGCCTGCTCCACCGTAAATGAGAGCATACTCCCAGCTGGTAACCTTGTGCCCATCCCGAGCAGCTTTGATGGCAGGCTGAATAAGCTCACTCCAAGACATTGAGCCAAACCGCTCAAGCATCGCCTTCAAACCAGCCGAAGAACCGGGAATAGCAGCAGCAGTAGAGGGAGCAAAGGGATGTGGACAGAATGGTGAAAGCCCTTCAGGTAGAGTGGGAGCAGCGTCCATGAAGTAACTTCTACCCATCTTCGCGTCCCAGTAGAGGAAACTCACAGTACCGCTGATGGTAGTCATATGCGGCTCATAGACCGGGCCAGTAAGACTGCCAGCCACCGCTGCATCCACGGCGTTGCCTCCACGCTTCAAGACATCGAGCATTATCCTGCTAATCATCGGGTGACTGCTACTCACTACACCATTACTCCCGGAAACGACCTCCTTGGGTCCCTGCCTAGGCTCCATACAATAAGCAGAGCGCTTTAACCCTAAAAAGCTTCAAAAACCCCAAAACTAACAAATTAAACATGCCAGAAGAAGAAAGAATCATCCCCAAATGGGTCTTCAAAGACAAAAGCCCCACAAAGGACAAAGAGTACTTCGAGAACATGACGAGATGCATATTCCAAGGAGGTCTCAACTGGACCCTCATAGCAGATAAGTGGCACAACTTCAAGGCCGCCTTTGACGATTTCGATATAGCCAAGATAGCAGAATACGGGTTGGAGGATCAGGAGAGGCTCCTAAACGATGCGGGGATCATCAGAAACAGGCAGAAGATCATGGCAACCATACAGAATGCCGAGGAGTTCCAGCGGATAGCCAAGGAGCATGGTAGCTTTAAGAAGTGGCTGGATGAGATGGATAAGGGTAACAACTACAGCTATGTGGCGAAGCGGCTTAGTTCAAGGTTCAAACGAGTTGGGCCGGGAACAGCCCACATATTCCTATGGAGCGTCGGAGAACCCATCCGGTGGAATGAGAGCCTCTACAGCAGACGCCCCAGTAAACTAGCGTAATAGATCAAGGCTCTAGTTTACAAAACCCTACCCTGGTTATAGTCTATTTCTCCCTAACGAAGCTCCTGAAACCCTTTTATTCCAATTGTAGAGGAGAGGACTAGCTCGAGGCAGTGGGGCATCACATAAAAAGGGGAAGGAGATGAAGCCGCCTCGAGGCTACCCTCCTCGCAGCATATCCCTCTTAGAGGAGATGTAGTCCTCTACGAGGGCTTCCCCTAAATTCTCAGCATCAACAAAGGCGACCCTGCCAAGGTTTTCCTTAGCCAGCACCTGAGCCAGCCGACGCAGGTCTTCGTCTTTATCCAGCATAATGATGTTGAGCACGATACTATCACGCCGGTAGAGTCTGGCCTCCTGTATGACCGCCTCGGCTGCCTTGCTGAAACCCACGAATTCTCCATCTAAAAAATTTGGGGCAGAGTCTGTTATCAGGTGAGCTTGCTTGTTTCCCGGAAGATACGTCACCTGTTTTCTGTATGCTCGGAGAGCAGCCCTTATGTCTGTGAACCTCATCTCAACAGTTGAAGCCGTTATCATCCAGGGCTGAACCTCACGAACCTCCTCGCTGAATGTGAAGACCCTGAGCCTGTCCTCGGGGTATCTGAGCCTCATGAGCTCCGATAACGCTAGGGCTGTCTCGTTGGCTGCCTCTATCTTGCCCATTTTTCGCATCGAGGCGCTCTGGTCTACGAGTACTCCGAAGTGAAGCTCGGTGCTATGCATGGGCTCCAGGACGTGAAAGTCATGGATGGATAGCTGACTCAATGATGCACCGCGTTCGGCGGCGGCTAGGAGGGTGCGCTCTATATTGATCCTGTGGTAGAGGTCACCGGGTTCGTATGGGCGGCTAGTTGAGCCTGTCCAGCTTCCTTCACTCATCTCTTCGATCTTGTGTGGTCCAAGTCCTCGGCGTTCGAGGCTGATGAGAATTCTGTTGAGTAATCCCTGCCCCATTATCTGGGCGCCTTTGCTTGTTAGTTTCGGTCGCTCTGTGCTCGTGTCCAGCAGCCCCTGTTTCTCTAGGTCACCAAGAACGGAGTCATAGTCTCTTCGGGTTACTCCTTTCTGCTCCCCTGAGGCTTCCTGCAGCTGTTGCTCTAGGTCATTCAGATCGGCGTCAACCTGTTCATCCTGCTCTGCTTCTCCTTCTGTGTGAATATCCTCTATTTGTTGCCTGAGCATCTGCTTCTCCATCTGAGACTTCTTGTATCTTTCCTCGGCTTTTTCCCGCGCCTTCTCCATGAAGGCTGAATCATAGTCTAATCCCATACCCATCTGCATCTTGGCTACGTCTCGCAGCAGGTCCAGTGTGCTCTGGTCTATGTCGCTGCATGGGTTCTGGGTGTTGGGCTGCATCTATTTCATCCTGCTTGGGAGGTAGATGCTGGTCTCCAGTTCATCCAGTATGTTTTCCGCCAGCAAAGTGTGGGTGAGCAGCATCACCGCGCTCTGGATGTATTCAGAGTACACCGCTGGGTCCACTGCCTCAGGGTGATCCCTAAAGAGGGTCTCCAAGTCATTCACTAGCACGGGTTTACTCCATGGCTGAAGCTCCCGCATGTAATCTATGGCCGCCTTGAGTCTTGGATAGTTTTTTAGCTCCGGGTTCTCGGTGTAGCCTTTGATCTCTGAGGCTAGCCCTGATTGGTCTCCTAATGCGTCGGTGATGTATTTTCCCACATCTCTCGCAGCGTACCAGAGGACATCCTCTACCACATCATTGTTTTTCATAAGATACGCGCTTGGGCTCTCATCAAACCCTATTAGATCTGCCCTGATCCTGATTCTTCCACGAAGCGCCAGCTTCAACCCCTCAGAGGCATCCAGCAGGTTGCATACGGTTGATTTCCTTAGCTCCGCGCTGCTGTAGGCGTGGTCGAGGCTCTTTATGCTGCCCCTTATGCTGCTTCCTCTTTCGATGTTGGGGCACTCGCGGGTGTATCTGACGGTTTTCTCGATGGTCTCTATGATCCACCATGGGGCGAAGGATTGGCGTTTGAGTGAGGCCGGGTTGATATCAAGCGGTGAGACGGCAGATGGCTTCTTGCTGGATGTGAAGAAGTCATCCATCACTCTGAAGCCTTCCTTGAACATGATCTCGCGTTCAATGGACTCGTTGGGCAGCCCCATGTGAATCAACTCAAGCCTGTCAAGCAACGGCTCAGGTACACGGTTCACGTGGCTGAACCCAGCTGGGTTACCTGTGGCCACAAAGAATATGTCGATGGGTCTAACCCAATTATACTCCTCAAGCACTATCCTGTTCTCCTGCAGCATGGGGTGAAAGAGCACCTGAACCTTGGTGGGGATAGCTGGAAGCTCATCAACACACACCACCCCACGGTTACCTCTTAGAACGCCGGTACCGATGAAGGCGCTGGGATCAGTGGGACTATCACCGCCAACAATAGCCTGAATATCCTTTACGCCTAGTATCTTAGCCTCGTTGGTGTATTCATTTCCCTGAATTCTGCTGTAGCGCTCAGTGCCTGAGATGAACTCGATCTCTGGGTCTTCCTCGTCTCTGCAGACTGGGCACATCCACTCCCGCGGCCACTTGGGGTCGCAGTTATATGGGCAATCCTTGACTCGGGGAACTGGTGGCAGGAGCTTTGCCAGGCTCTCTGCTAGCCTTGTCTTGCCTGTGCCTTCTCGGCTCACGAGGTATGGGTAGCTTCCGCTTAGCACTGCTCGTATTACGTCGTTTTTGGTTTCTTCTCTTCCCTGTATGTCTGGTAGTGGGTCTTTTCCCTCTTGGATGTGTTTGAGCATCATGTATCTTAGCTCGTAACGTACCGGCATGGGCTTGTAGTGTTCTAGGTTGAAGTCCGTGGCTGCTCCTCTCCTGATGTGTTTGTATGTCTGGTTCTTGTTCTTAAATAATGAGGGCGGTGATGGGATGCACACCACAACGCTTAATAGTAAATCTTTACCAAATAAATGTAAAGATATACCAATGGTGTATCAAGGGGAATCAATAATGAGCCTGCTCTCAAACCACGAATCAACAGTATGGCAAGAATTCCAGAAAGGAAAAACAACGAGCGAGATAGCAGACGAGAACCCAGACTGGACACCGGCATACACATCAAGAGTACTCAACAGAGCACGCGAAAAGGTAGCAAAGGCACTGCAGGAACACGCGAAAAGCCACAGACTGGACGTAGAGAGCCTCCAAGACTACAAGGGACTGCTGATAGGATTCGATTATCAAGCAAACACACAGGTCTACATGGTATACACAGAGGCCGAAGGCATCATAGTATGGTACAGGCATGAGAGCTACGCTGGTAAGCTATGCCCAGAGTGCCCAAAGGAAGCAGAGTGCAGGGAGACGCTTGACACAATCATGGACGAGTATGGCATAGAGCTGCGCCCAGATGAAGAAGAACTCCACATGACGCGCCAGAGTACAGCCATATTCAACAAGTTAGCGGCGAAGGAGATTCCCCGATACAAGAGGAAGTGAAGAATGAAATGGGAAAAGAAGTGGAATCAAGAGTAATCAAACCCCCTGTAGAAAAGGTGGTTAGCGGCAGGATATTCAGACCAGACAAAGTCTACGTGAGAAAACTGTGGGTAAAGAACCTAGCAGTGGCTCTCACGATATGGCTGGGTACCATGATATTCTCAGTTGGTCTCATCTACATGTTGTACGCCATTGATCCATCCGAGTTCGCTGAAGCAGTAGCAAGCGTAGCTAGTTGGGGCTGGACGTTAAACAACTGGATGATTATAGGTAACCTAGTTTGGCTCATCCCAGCGGAGATACTGACGCCAATCTACATAAACAGAATTGAGTACAGTGTCATCAGCGAATCCGGTGAATCCATGCCCGAAATATACGTCAAGAAAGGCATACTCACCATCACACGCAAACACGTCCCCTTCCGAACCATCACCAACATCAGCAGCAACGCAGGCGTATTCGACAGACTATTCGGCTTAGGCAGCGTCAGCGTAGAAACAGCTGGCTACTCGGGCACAAAACAGAGCGGGCCAGAGGAGAAACTCGAAGGAATCAGGTTCTACGAGGAAGTACGAGACTTCATACTAAACGAGCTCCGTAAATTCAGGACACCATACGCCACAACCACTGAACCCGATAAGGCTGTGCCTAGAGGACCCGGACTGGATGACGAGATGCTGATAACACTACGTGAGATAAGGGACCTGTTAAAAGAAAAAGGGGAATAAGTCCCCGGTTTTACTCAGACTGCTTGAACATCTGGGCTGTCTCTTTCATGAACTTCCTGATGGGAAGCTCCTGAGGACACTTTGTCTCGCATTCACCGCAGCTTATACAGTTGCTGCTATGAGTCTCGGGTGTGATCTTCTCCCAGTACTTTTGCTTGATCTCGTCACTCTGACCACTCATATAGTACTCGTTGTAGAGCCCAAGAATATCGGGGATGGCTACGCCTGATGGACAAGGCATACAGTATCTGCAGCCAGTGCAGCCAACGAAGCCCAGATTCAGATAAGCCTGCTTCGCCTCCTCAATCAGAGCAAGGTCCTTATCCGATAATGTACCAGGACCGCTTCTGTCAGCGTACTCGACGTTCTCCTCAACATGCTTAATATCAGACATACCGCTAAGAACAACGCTGACCTCGGGGTGGTTCCAGACCCACTGGAGAGCCCACTCCGCCGGCTTACGCTTCTTATCAGCTTTATCCCAGACCGCCTGAACCTCCTTGGGGGGAGTAACAGCGAGCTTACCACCCTTGATGGGCTCCATGATCACCACAGCCAATCCTTTGCTGGCTGCGAGCTTCAACCCCTTGACTCCGGCCTGATACTCGGTGTCCATGTAGTTGAACTGTATTTGACAGAAGGTAAAGTGCTCAGCATCCTTCATAATCTTCTCAAATAACTCATAGTCGTCGTGGAAGCTGAAGCCAAGGTACCTGATCCTTCCATCAGCCTTCGCCTTCTCAGCCCATTCAAATACTCCTATTTCCTTAAGCTTGGGCCAACGGCTCTTGTTCAGACCGTGGAGCAGGTAATAGTCAAGGTGGTCTGTCTGTAATTTCTCCAGCTGCTCGTTGAGGAACTTGTCAAAGTCATCGTATTGTTCCACAAGCCAACTGGGCATCTTCGTGGCCAGCCGTACCTTCTCCCTGTAACCGTCTTTGAGGGCTTCGCCTACGAGTTTCTCTGATTCACCGTTATGGTACGGGTACGCTGTGTCAACGTAGTTTACGCCGTGGTCAATGGCGTATCTGATCATCTTGATGGCGTGGGGTGCCTCTATGTTGCTGCTGTCTCCACCGATGATGGGGAGCCTCATGGCTCCGAATCCTAGGGCTGAGACCTTCCAGTCTAGTTGTCCAAATTTTCGGTACTTCACGTGTTTCACCTAAAAGTATGGGTGATCACGTTGATGGTCATTTATAGAAGTTACTTTATGACGGGAGTCTTGGAGTCACCACTTATATTTGAATTCACTTGAAAGTTACACAGATGAGGCGTCCAATCGGTTTACTGCTGATAATCCTGATGCTTAGAATACCATTGGTAATATGCCAGACACAGGAAACACAGGCTTCTGAAATTAATCTAGTGCTAAACAATGAGACAAGAATCATAGAGAATGCAAGCCTCAACATAGTAGGTGGGCTTAGTCTATCCGGAAACTCAACCCTAACACTAATCAACACCATCTTGACTTTCCTCGAAAGCGATGACGCGAACTACACTATATCGGGAAACAGTGTGTTAAAGGTCAAAAACAGCGTGATAAACGTGGGCAATCAGCGTGGCATCCAGGCATCACAAAACGCCTCTATCGAACTCACTAACGTCAAACTGTATCAAACACGGCCTCACAGAGGTGGGAACCAGACTGGCAACAATACGCCCCAGCTGCATTACTGCTCACAGTAATCGCCATCGCGTTCTACCTATACAACTCCCGGAGACTGGAGAAGAGGAATAGACAAATTCAATAGCCGAATAGGCTTCTCTCTACCTTGAGATACTTTGGAATCAGAACGATATGAAAGAGTCATGGCGGTAATCCGCCGAGAAGTACCCGACAGAGTACCATGGAGCATCTGGGGCCACTTCCCCGCAGCCAATTGGCAAGACTACTACAGCTGGGAGCTAGCCCAGCGCAGCGGAGAGGAAGCAGCGAGAGCACACATAGCGCTACTCAGGGAACTCGACTACAAGATGGACATGCTCAAAGTAACACCATACTATAGGTTCATGGCGATGCACTGGGGCAGCAAATTCGACTTCAGGAACAACGACGAGGAAGCCGAAACCATAGAAACAGTAGTAAAAAAGACAGGGGATTGGGAGAAGCTCTGGGTCCTCGACCCCAAGAAAGAACTGAGGGAATTCGTCAGAACCAACGAGATACTTGCGAGAGATCTACGAACCATGCCCGTCATCTACACCATACCGAGCCCCATCATACAGGCGATGAACGGCGTCGGAACACCAGAAAGAGTCATGGAGGACATGAAAAAGAACCCAGACGCCCTCAAACAGGGACTCACAACCATCACTGAGACCACAATAGACTTCGCAAAAGCATGCATCAACGCAGGCATACAGGGAATCTTCTACGGGATCGGAGGAGGAGGCAGGGTCTGGCGAGAATTCACAGTACCCCAGCTAGAAGAGTACGCCCTAGGCTACGACAAGAAGGTACTTGATGCGCTGGACTGCGAGATCAAGATGATGCACATCTGCAGCACGCCACAGGGAAACCCACAGGATCAGGGACTGATGGAGTCAGGGTGGTTCAAAAAGTACCCAGTGGACATGATCAACTGGGACGCCCACGGATTCACGTGGCTGGACAAAGCCAAGAAGATCTACGGAGACAAGTTCGCTATCTGTGGTGGACTCGACAGAGAAGTGTCCATGCGTAACGGCGACTTGAAGCAAATCGATGCAGACGTAAAGAAAGCCATAGAAGACGCCGGTGAGGGTGGAGGCTTCATGCTTGGCCCAGGCTGCACCGTCTATCAGGACCAGCCAAGAGCCAGCTATAACGCCGTTGGTAGAGCCGTAACCAAATACGGCCACTACTAGCTCTAGGGGGCGTCATCCGGTAGATTAGTCACGGGAGCCACCTCAACAGCTACATCTCTTATTGTCTCAAGCAGCGAGTACTCATCCCCATCAAGGAAATAATGCTCCAATGTATTCAAAGGAACATCGACTTTTTTATAATCATTCAGATGGAGAATGATCTGCGCCATATCAGCTGCCTTCTGAAGAATCTCCTCCACCACAGCGACCCATGGACTGATCCTCCAAGCGGAATCAGTCTCAAATAGATTCAACTCCCGTGGAAAGACCCCCAAGTCGAGAAGCCTATCCCTGTCAGTAGTGAAGATATAGAGGTTACCCCCCCCCCCCGTCAAACTATAATGTCTACCCATTCACAACACCTCTTAACACATAACCCAGATAATACACGAGGCTACGCCCCGTCGATACGCCGGAGAAAAATTCGAGAACCAGCCAAACCATGAGAAAAGCCAGAGCAAAAAAGAGCAACCGCCTCATAGGAATGCTGATAGATGGAGACCCAAAGAAATCAAATTCACGTGTCTTTCTGAGCCTATTGATCCACTCGATCAAGCCACGTAGCTTCAAATCAATGAAATAATCAGTAATATGACCCGTCTTCAGAGTCCGGAACCAGTAACCCTCCTTATCCTCAATTAATCCCTTCAACGCAGCGTACGCCTGATAAGGCATTATGAAATAACTCAAAGCGATGAAAGCAAACACCCCATTGTAATCCTCGGCTAGATCACCCTCAGATAGACACCTGTCAAACCCATCAAGGGAATCGCGAGAAAATTACTCAAGACAAGACTCCAGCCAAGAGTCGGAGTCCAGAAGGCGGGATGACGCTTAAAGTACTGTGCAACAATCCACGCGACGCTGCCTATTACAAAGACAAAAGACTGCAAATAGTAGGGAGCAAAGTAGAGAAACTCAAGCTTCTCAGCGAGAGAAAGCTTTCCACTGCGAATCACCGAGAAGAAATACTTCTTAACAGCAAATGTGTGCCCTTCTGCCCACCGCATCCTTTGACGAATCACACGCCTCACAGTGGTAGGTATCTCGGCGGGCGCCTGAATCAGCGGAGTGTAAACCACCTTGTAGCCCTCCAGATAAAGCCGAAGAGTAAGGTCCCAGTCTTCTGTAATGCTATTGTTCCACCCAAGCTCATTGAGAACAGCGGCCTTGAACATGAAGACGCTCCCACTCACCATCTTCATCGCCCCCAGCAGCTCCTCAGCGAAACGCTCAACCATATAGCTTCCGCTGAACTCAGCCCTAACACCTTTAGTGATCCAGTTCTCATTACGATTCAAATAATGAAGCTGATACCCCTGCACCGCTGCAACTGGTTTGGCATCAGGCTCGTGAAGCCTGAACTGGTGAATAAACTGGCGGAGAATATTAGTGGGTGGCACAAAGTCGGCGTCAAAGACCACAACATACTCGGTTAAGGGGTGAATAAACTTCAACGCCTGTTGAAGCGCACCGCCTTTGTAGCCTGATCTGTCCTTCCTGTGAACAAACTTGATCACTGGACTGCCGTGGCGCCACCTACGCTCCTTTAGAATCTCGACTGTTGTATCTCGACTGTCATCAGCTACAAGCACCTCGAAGTTGGTGTAATTGATGCCCATACAGGCTTCGAGGATTCGTCTGGCCACGTTCAACTCCTTAAAAAAAGGAAGATGTATGGATATCCATGGCTCATCGTCGAGGGAAACCTGTTCACTGTTTCTCGGTGCGAATATTCTTTGAATTGGGTGATCGTTCTGGATTTTCGCTGTATCGATGGAGAAGGCTCCGAGGGCGAGGAGGGTGGAGGCGTAGTATTTGAGGGTATAAAACAAATAAACTTCATACCGTATGTATGAATAGGAACCTAAAATGAGTGAATCAGTTAAACATTATTACAGCCGCCTTAAACCGAAGACTCGACCCGTAACAGAGTCGATGCTTAACAACTATTTCAGGTGGCTTAGTGAGAACTCTGAGCAGTTCGGCTCTATGACCCCGGATGAGATAATCGCGTATCAGCGGACGAATAAGGATTATCAGATATTGGACACGCTTCAGAACTGGATCAGGGATAATGATCACTTACGAGATAAGACGAAAATGAGGTATTATAATGCTGTTACCTCGTTTTTCAGTCATAACCGTGTGCCTCTTCCGGCTGATCCGATGTATAACACCCCGAAAAGTGACACTCCCCCCGTAAGCGGGAACCTCGAACTCCGCGAGATCATTCAACTTATAGAGGCATCAAAC
>CAYTVK010000006.1:0-17727 GCA_964441725.1 uncultured Candidatus Bathyarchaeia archaeon
CGAGAACGGAGCCATTGAAGAGAAAAATGTAAACCCTTCTCTTCCATCCTTCCGACCAAAGACCCCATTTTTTGGTTCCCCTCGGGGCAACAGAAACATCGCGGATGATTATTAATACAGGTTCAGTGTATCACTACTTGATTTTATGGCACTTAGTGAAGGCGAGTTTCAGGCTGAGATGGCTGTAGATGACGACCAGTTCAAGAAGAACACGGGTCTCAGTCTCAGGGAACAATACTTGAAGTATCATCCCCAAGTCTTGAGCAACTTCGGGGACGAAATGGAGACGGTATGGGGTAGAAAATGGAAGGCAAACACCAACGTAGGTAAGCTCAGAATGGTTCTACTACACAAACCGGGACCGGAGTTCGAGACCATAGGGCAGAAGACGCCTTTCCCACCCTATGAGAGCCACCTCCCAGCGTGGAGGATGGCGGAGAAGATCCCATTGAACGAGATGGTGGAGGATCACATGAACCTCGTTGACGCCTACAAGGCAGAGGGAGTCGATGTGGCGATCCGCAAGCCAGAGATGAATAACCCACCGTATCTTGTGAAGTCAATATACACTGATGATGTCTGCCACCCCGGTGTATATGGTCAGATCATCCTCAGGATGTATGACTGGATGAGAAAAGGCGAGGAAAAGTACACCTACCAGACACTAGCCGAACTCGGCTGCCCAGTGGTAGGCATGATTCAAGACAAGGGCATGGCTGAGGGAGGCAGCATTGGCTGGATGGATGAAAAACATCTACTCATCAGCGTCCACTTCCCAAGAAGCAACACGCAGGAACCAGAGCTAACACGAGCCAACGACTCAGGGCACATCCAATTCGCCAACATCGTCAAACTACAGGACCCAGAAGTGGATATACGCATCCAGCCCGGCTATGGCTCAAGGATCGCTGCAAGCCACTACTGCCTCGTGGATAGGCATACATCGGTTCAAGACCCCCGTGACCTCGACCCATACTTGAAGACATGGATGGAGAAGGAGATGAACTGGGAGTTCATAGACCCGCCTGAGGAGGTATGTGTTAAGGTCCACACGAGGGACCCGAGAAACCCCTACGTGAAGGCTGCACCCAACACCGGCGTGGTGCTTGAGCCGAGGAAGATAATGGTCAATGAGGGCAACTCCAAGGCGACCAAGTGGTTTGAGAGCATAGGCATTGAGGTGGTTGAGGTTGATGTTGCGACTCTTGTTCGTCCAAGGAACAGCGGCAGCATCCACTGCACGGCAGGCAGCCTCATCAGAGACCCAGAGCCCAAGAGTTACTAAACATCGATCCTATCTTTCCAAGTTTATTATTTACATAAAGTTATACGATAATCCCCTAATAGCTCATACATGGAAGATACGCAGTTACTCAGCAGATGCGGCATCTACTGTGGGGCATGCTATGTTTACAGGGCTGAGAGAGATTGCGGCGACTTCATACGCGAGGTCGCTGAGTGGCAGAAGGTGGAGCTAGAGCAGATAAAGTGCAATGGCTGTCTCGCACCGATTGAGGAGAAGTGGCCAAACTGCCAAAAATGCTACCCGGGGAAGTGTCTACAGGAAAAGGGGTTTAATTTCTGTTACGAGTGCGATAAATTTTGGGACTACTCTTGTGAGATTTACAAGAATCTTGAAGAGTTCTGCGATAAACGCGGGGAGAACATTAGGCAGAACCTGATAAAGATAATGGCTGATGCTCTCAAGTGGCTTGAGGAGCAGAGGGAGAAGTGGCGATGCGATTCATGTGGTGAAACATACTCATGGTATGATGAAACATGCCACAACTGTGGCAAGATGCTGAACAGAACAAATCTAGTAAAATAGGTTAAATGGGCTTAGTCGAAGAGCCTCATCTTGTCCTGTCCAACGCTGAAGGCGTGGAGAACGTCACTGTCGCTGATTATCCCAACTATCTTTTCATCATTAAAGGGATCTAACACGGGGAGTATCTCACGTTCCTTCATATTGAGTTTCTCCATCACAGAGTAGATGTTATCTGTGGGGTAAACCTTTGGCAGATCCTTCTTTGCGAGAGTCCTGGCGAGTATGTGTTCTTTTTCCTCATCAGGAATATGACTGATGTCCTCAAAGGTTATCATCCCATAGTAACCTGTATCATCGCAAACAGGGAATCCTGTGTGCTCTGTCTCCCAGATCATGAAGTTGACGACACTAACTGGTGTATCAGGCTTCACTTTTACTACTCGCTCCATTGGGGTCATAACGTCATTGACGTAGACCAGATGCAGTGGACTCACTGTTTTTGCTACATTAACTCCTCTACGACGTAGCTTGAGAGTGTAGATGCTGTCAGGCATATGGAGTGTTGAGATGAAGTAGCTCGATGCGCAGGCGAGCATTAGTGGGGGGAACAAGTAGTAGTTTGATGACATCTCGGGCAGCATAATCACACATGTTAATGGGGCACGTGCTGCTCCTGCGAATAAAGCAGCCATTCCAACCAGGGTATATACAAAGGCTGCGTTTGAGGCGAGGGGGAGATGAATCATGAATAAGCCAAGGGCTCCACCGATCATGCCTCCCATGTAGAGGCTTGGGGCAAAGATGCCGCCACTGCTTCCGCTTCCGATGGTTATGCTGGTTGATAGGAACTTTGCTACGCCCAGTATTATCAGTAGCTTAAAGGGGATACTACCCGCGATGGCTTGGTCAAGCCCCTCGTAGCCTATTCCAAGTATGCCGTAGTTGAGGAAGAACATGCCCAAGAAGCCCGTGAACAATCCACCTATGGCGGGTTTACCCCATTCAGGGACAGGTAAATCGTCGAAGAAGTCCTCGAACTTATAGAGTCCCCGTGTCCAGATGATGGAGAGGACGCCAAAGAACAAGCCAAAGGGTATGAAATAGAAGAGCTCCATCGGGTTACTGAATCTGTACGTTGGTAATACAAAGGCTGGAGCCATACCGAATACCTCTGCTGTGATAAACATTCCCGTCACCGATGATAGCAGTACAGGTATCGTATCATATGGTGCAATACCGCTGTAAATTATCTCGATGCCAAAGATGGCTCCACCAAGTGGCGCCATGAATGTCGCTGAAATACCCGAGGCCAAGCCACACGTAACAAGGAGTTTTCTATAAGACTCCTCTAGATTGAATTTCTGCCCAAGGAATGAGCCAAAGCTACTACCTATCTGGGCTATTGGTCCTTCTCTGCCAACGCTTCCACCTGAGCCGATTGTTAAACTTGATACCAGTATCTTCACCGCAGCCACACGAGCCCTGATGTTTCCGCCATGCATCGTGACTGCCTCAATGACCTCGGGTACGCCGTGTCCTTTTGTCTCGGGGGCAATTTTGTTAATTATAGGCCCCACGATAAGCCCACCCAATGCTGGTAGAAGTATTACGCCAACGTTGTATCCACCCACCATATAGGTGATGCGTGGGAGTAATATGTCAAAGAATAGAATACGGAAAAACTCTATCATCTGTCTGAATACGATGGCGCCTAATCCGCCTACTACTCCAATTAATATCGCTAAGGCATTGATCTTTAACCATGTCTTAACGCCCTTTCTCATCATCTTATGGCTCATCTACGCACCAGGTTTGAGCGCTATTGGCGTTAAATCTGGATTCAGGAGACACACATGAATGTATTATTTGAACCTTTCGAATTTCCAGTAACTATTACTGCTCATTTTGATCAATTAAACCATAGAATAAATCTTAAAATTATCCAAGGCCCTATTTGGGGTACGAATTGTGTTTAGATACTCTATTGGGGTGAAAAACATCCCTGAATCCCATCAGAGATTTAATTCATTAAAACAAGCGGTTCTAAAGTCCCTTTTACAATTATATGCGTTAGTGAGCCTGTTTAGACTTAATCTTCCCTATCTCTTTCCTAGCTTGCTCCCATGTTGGAACATTTAGACCAGAACCGAGTCTCTTAGGAGTTTGCTCTTTTCCTGCGGTACTCAATCAGTTTCTCTTGTAGCTCATCATCACCGAGCGCAAGTATTTCTACAGCCAGTAAAGCAGCGTTCTTTGATCCATCTATGCCGACTGTTGCCACGGGTACACCTGTGGGCATCTGAACGATGCTGAGAAGACTGTCCAGACCTCCGAGTTTTACCTCTTTTGGAACACCTATCACTGGTTTTATTGTCTGGGCTGCCACTGCTCCGGGTAGGGCGGCTGCGAGTCCTGCTATGGTTATGAATACTTTGGCTGGGCTTTCCTTGACGTATTTTGCGAGTTTCTCTGGGTTTCGGTGAGCAGAGATTACCTGTAGGTCGTAGGCTACATCGAATTCGCTCAGTAGCTCTGCTGCTTTATCTCCCAGTTCTTTATCGGATGTGCTACCGATTATAATGGATACGTTAACCATGGGATTGGTATCGAGTGACGGTCTTATTAAATTGCCCTCTGCGATGTGACAGAATAGGATGAAACCCGGTGACAGAGTACACTCGTTACAGGTCCTAATTGTGCTCATATTGGTGACACTACCCGCTTGTTCAGCGATGACGCCAACTGAGCTGCGCTGGGAAAAAGCCGACTTAATAGTGGAAGGAAGGATTACAGAGACACAAACTGTAAACGGAGTACAGGTTCAAACATTAATGGTTGATCGAATAATCAAAACAGAAACCATAGAAGCAACCCCACTATACGCTAAAGGTTACGTCGAAGGTTTAACTCTACAAATACCAGCAAGCGGTCTACCAACAGATCAGGCACAGTTACTATTTTTAAAAGAAACACCAGAGGGATACAGGATACTAGCTACTGAACCCGTCGAAAATAATACAACTGTAAAGATAATTGATCCCAGTTTCAGCGGTCTAATGATACTCAGGCTATTAGCAATACTGGTATCGCAGAGACCACTGCTATTGCCGGAGAAAAAGGAGTAACCCTACTCGTATGCTCGACCTTTCTCAGATCCGCCTTTTGCTAACTCTTCTCTGATACCAGTTGCTAGTCTATCAGCCATAGGAGTAGGATATTCATTGGATATACAGCCCAAGCAAAGCTGGTTTCGCCTCATACCAGTTTCCTTGATGTACTCATCCACAGGCATATAGTTGACACTGTCCGCTCCAAGCTCCACAGCCATCTCCTCAGATGAAAAACGAGCCCCAATGAGTTCACCGTAGGTGCTCATATCGATACCATAGAAACATGGGCCAATGATCTTCGGATACGTGATGAAGAGATGGACCTCACGGGCTCCAGCGTCATGGAGACGCTTAATGTTACCGCGCATAGTGTCACCCCTGACGATGCTGTCATCAACAACTGCTATGCGTTTTCCAACGATCTTGGGAGCCAAAATGTTGAGCTTACGATATATGACGCTCTGACGATCCACCCCATCAGTGATGAAAGCCCGCTGCGAGACATACCTGTGGCGTCTTAACGCCATCTCCCACCTAAGCCCTGATTCTTCGTGGAACCCATAAGCTGCGTCATTGGCGCTCTCAGGCAGACAGACAACCACATCGCATCGCTCCGCTTTGTCTCTGTAGAGTCGTGCTAGGGCTGCTCCTAGGCTTCTCCGTATCTCATACACGTATTGGCCGTTGAATCTGCTGTCAGGTCTGCTGAAGTAAGCGTACTCGAAGGCACAGTATGCCTGTCTCTTACTAGGGTAAGCCTGTACCTGAGACATCATACCATCTTTCACGATCAATAGTTCACCCGGTCGCAGTTCACGCTGCCACTCAATACCATTAATCGCTAGACCAGTGCTCTCGCTGCTGAAAGCGTACTTGCCGTCACTGAATCCATAGCAGAGGGGTTTAATGCCCCACGGGTCTTTGAACGCGAAGAGTGTGCCATCATCCAGAATCCCAGTAACACTGTATGCGCCATCAACTGTCTCCATGAGCGCCGAGATGGCCTTGGGGAGAGAATTAGTCTCCTCCAGTTTCTTGATAATTAATGCGGCAAGAGCATGGGAGTCTGAAGTATCCTTGCTGACGCCTACTTTTTCCTGTAGCTCTCTTACATTCACAACGTTACCGTTGAAGCTGAATACAAGGCTGCGATTTTTTCCAACGCTGAGAATTGGCATGGCGTCGTAGCATAATGCCTGATAATCGTTGTTGCCACTTGTTGTGTATCTTACGTTGGCTATGCCGATGTTGCCTGGTAGTTGTTTTACCTTGCTCTCCTGTCCGGGTTCTTTAATGGGTGGAATCAAGCCGAGTTCAGTGTAGAACTCCAAGCCATCATTGTAGGTGGCGAAACCGTGGCTCTGATGACCCCTGTGATTCTGGGCCAGCATTCCCCAGTAAAGATATGGGAAAACTGGTTCATCTGGGCAGTTTATGCCGAAGACGCCACATTTTTCCCGAAGCTCCACTATAGCTCCTCCATTACCTGATCAACGTTCTTCAGGCCAAAATCGGCTATCTTAGCCTGTCCACTGAGAACCTTGTATGATGCAACGCAGCGTTTGCTTACTTCTCTTACCACGGGAGCTGGTATGGTTGGCGGTGGACCGTCACCCATGTAGCCTATGTTTCTGAGGTAGCTTCGCAGGAACTCTTTATCCAGACAAGTCGCTTCCTGTGGTCTACCGGGTTCATAGAACTGCTGAGCCCAGTAACGCGCTGAGTCGTGGGTGGGTGGTTCATCGATCTGTATCAGTTCGTTTCCGACTCTGCCAAATTCAAGTTTAAAGTCTGGGATAATCAATCCATGTTTTTTGGATACGCTCTGGTATCTCTCAAAGAGTTTGAATGTAGCTTCCTGAAGCTGGTCCCACTCGTCTTTTGTACACAGCTTCTGCTCGATGGCCTGTGATTTGCTTATCTCCATATCATGACCTGATTCTTCCTTGGTTGTAGGCGTTAGAATAACCTCAGGCAGCTCCTCGGCCATTACAAGCCCATCAGGCAGATTGACTCCGCTAATTGTACGCGCTCCTTTATCGTATGCTCTCCAAGCCGAACCATAGAGGTATGCCCTGCATACCCATTCAACATCGACGCGATTTGCTTTCACTACCTTGATTGTGCGATCATCAACCACGTCGAGAAGGTGGTTCTTGATTATATCCTCTGTCTCCTTGAACCAGAACAGGCTCAGGGAGTGGAGGCTGGGGCCCTTATGGGGGATCAGTGTAGGGTAAACTACGTCATAGGCACTTATTCTGTCCGTTGTGACTATGTACATGTATTCGCCCATATCGTAAACGTCTCTTACTTTTCCCCTTCGTGGCTCTGGGTTGCCGTTGAACATGTCGGAGGCTCTCAGTACTTCTATTTTGCCTAATCCGAGGGGGCTATCAACTATCTTGCTGTCTTTCATACTAGTGCACCAAGTAAGACTTACACGCATAGCACATATCCCACGGATATTTAAGTAGTTTATTTACAAAAACATGCAATATTTCAGGAGAGATGCAACTAACAACAATAAAAAAGCAATAAATGCACCATAGCATTTAATTCAGATTACAATAAAGAAAGAGGTAGATGAATACCAGAGCCTTCCCGATTTCGCAAAGCATCCAAGTATCAAACAAAAACATAGAGACAGTTTACAAAATTCTTCTCCTCTGGCTCAGTGAAAACAATTGCATGATAACTAGACAGACTCCACAGGAAGAGATCGAGGCAGAGTACAGCGGTGATTATCCGTTGTTTGAGGTCGGTCCAAGGGACATCTACCCTAAGTCACTGTATATCAGGGTCTCAACATTCGGGAGAGATGTACAGATCAACATTATGATAACACAGAGAACGGATGGGAGAATAGATGATGGGTACATCTACTGGGGCACAAGACTTCAGGGACTCTATGAAGCCCTCGGAGTTGTAGTAGACGATACAGTAATGTCAGAGCTTTTTCCTGAAAGCGTGCTGAGAGAAAACATCGATATAAGAACTAAAAGAGTTGCAGCCATCATAATTGTCTCTATTTTGATAGTGGCGTTCCTCTGGGATCAATTCAGAGACATGGCGTTGATGTACAAGTCTGTTATCTTAATTCCAATAGTAGCTCTAGCCTTCTGGGACCTTCAAATATATAGAAGACGCTTAAAAGTAACCCAATCATCGACGATATGATCGATACTTCTAAAAGAGAAGTCGCCAAGCATAAGTTACGGTAACCCTTGAGAAACATCGTTATCGTCGGAGCCGGACCAGCCGGATTATGGGCAGCCCACAGACTCAGCGAGAAATACCATGTAACAATTCTGGAGAAACATAACTTCGTAGGAGGCAGCGGCCTTCATAGCGATGGAAAACTCAACTTCCATCCCCAGATAGGCGGAGACCTAATGGAGTTCATGACACCGGAGGAGGCGTGGAATCTGACCTATAAGATCAGAGACAGCTTCACGGAACTTGGAGTAAAGATGGCTCACAGCGATGAGGAGGGGTTAAGAAAACTTGAGGCCGAGGCGAGCAAGGCGGGCATCAAGTTTGTCAAGATCGAGCAGAACCACATTGGCTCTGATTATCTGCCCGACATAATGGTGAGTATGCAATCCCAGTTAGAGACACAGGGAGTAGACATCAGACTCAAGACAGAGGCAAAAGACATCATAGTAGAAAATGATTCAGTGAAAGCTGTTAAAGGCGAAGATGAGACCTTCCCCGCTGACGCTGTCTTACTGGCGCCGGGAAGGATAGGTAGTCAGTGGTTAATCAATGAGATGAACAATCATAAGGTTCCCATGAAGTATAACCCCATAGACATTGGCGTCAGGGTTGAAGTACCCAACGAGGTGATGAATGAGGTAATCCAAGGATACGGGGTATGGGACCCAAAGTTTCACCTATACACGCCAAGCTATGACGACTTCGTGCGAACATTCTGCGTCTGCCCAGCGGGCTTCGTTGTAAGAGAACCCTACGGCGAAGGACTCTTCGGAGCAAATGGACACAGCATGAGAGACACAAAGAGCAAGAACACTAATTTTGCGTTGCTTACGCGGGTAAGCCTAACCCAGCCACTGGAGAACACCACCATCTATGGGACAAGAATCGCCCAACTCGCGAACACGCTGGGAGGACACAGACCCATACTACAACGACTAGGTGATCTAAGGAAAAACCAGAGAAGCACATGGGAGCGTATCGACAGGAGCTACGTCTCACCCACACTAAGAGACGTGATACCGGGAGACCTCACCATGGCGTATCCCCTGAGGATCATGAAAGACCTCATGGAGGGGCTTGAGATGCTAGACAGGGTAATGCCCGGTATAAACAGCGACAGCACCCTACTCTACGGACCAGAGATAAAGTTCTACGCCATGAGGATAGCCACAGACAAACACCTCAGGACCAGAATACCTAACCTATACGTTGCAGGAGACGGAGCGGGAGTAAGCAGGGGAATCGTCGGGGCAGCGGCAACAGGGCTGGTCGCGGCTCAGGGAATCCTGAATCAACTGGATAAACTTTAATCCAGTGAACCGCTTCTTAGCAATAACTTGGTCAGCAGCACATTCAAGAAACAGTTTGAGGAAATAGCCAAAAAAACAGTAGCACCGTTAGCTGGGTTAGGAGTCACACCTAACCATATAACAGCGGCTGGGTTGATTGTTGCTGTTTTATCCGCTTGGTTTTACGCTACCTGGGATGGAAACCGGCTTTATCTTATCTACGCAGCGTTACTGATTCTTTTCTCGGGTCTTCTGGACGCGATAGACGGAGTTCTGGCACGAACCACGGGAAAAGTAACAAAATTCGGTGGCTTCTTCGACTCAGTTATCGACAGATACAGCGACATACTCATATTATCAGGGATCATAATCGGCGGACTATGCAACATAGCTGCAGGACTCGTTGCACTCGCAGGCTCACTCATGGTAAGCTACACACGTTCACGAGCCGAGATGGAGGGAGTGAAAATGGCAGGTGTGGGATTCTTTGAGAGAGCAGAGAGACTCGTTTTTCTGGTTATATGCAGCGTAGCGGCTTACTGGTGGCTCCAAGCACTAGAATACGGGGTAATCATCCTCGCAATATTAGTACATATAACCCTGATTCAACGAGTTCTTTACTTTAAAAAAGAGATTGAGAAAAAAGCCTAGTTTCTTCTCATTGGTCTCCGGCGCCTAGGGACAAATTTTCTGTCTTCCTTGCTCCGGATGTTCACTACACCGCGGTGAACAGCGCAACTGATACAGAGATACTTCGTGGTCTTGGTGCGGTTAACGCTCGCACCCTGATCCTTGAGCTCCTTTAATATCCTTGAGTCCACTAGACTCGTGTACCTTGTCTGGCGCTTCGCTTTATCTCGTGGTACTTGGGCGCCGCAATAGCTGCATTGGACCATGCCGGATCGCCCTTTCCCTCCTTTGCTACGTCCTCCGCTGCTTCGTTTCTTGGTCAATTCCAAGCCTCACCACGGATATACTGAGGATCGTTATAAATGCTGCGAGAATCAGATGAGACTTTTCACGACTTTCATGATACTCAGGAAAATGGGGGACACGATCTTCTTGTAACCTGCGTCACTGAGATGAATCCCATCGTTGGAGTACGCATCAGCAAGCTTTTTCTCTGAGTCAACTAGCTCCGAGAACACGTCAAGATACATCGTGTCCGACTTCATACAGTACTTCTCAATCATATCATTCAGCTTCCGCACGGTCTCGTTAAAATGTGCTCCAGCAACCGGCGCTACATTGAGCACTATAGGCACTGCGCCTATTGCTTTACAACGCTCAACAAGCTCGATGATGTTCGGCAGAGTCTCCTCAGGCGTCTTCCGCGAGGACAGATCATTGATTCCACCCCAGAGGAGTACGATATCTGGTTTCGCAGGCTCAACGCTACGACTGAATCGCTCAAGCATTCCCCTAGTACTGTCTCCATCCATCCCTTCATTGACAACCGCGATATCACGATCCATGTTTAGCTCCCTTAGCGTTATTCTGAGGCTCGACTCCAGCATGTTAACGAATGGATAGTATCTGGGGGGAAGATAGCCCGGTCCCTGCTGGAACCCTGCTGTGAGGCTGTCTCCTAGAAAAACTGCTTCGATCCAGTCTGTCATATTACCAAAAGTATACTGGTGGATGTTAAATAGGTTAATCGTAGAGTTTTTTCTGGTGTTTTAATGTCAAAAATGGTGGAGGAGCTTGGTGCAGACCTAGTTCTGTATAATGGAAAAGTTGTAACCGTCGATAAGAAGGGGTCGGAGGCGGAGGCAGTAGCCGTCCGAGGTGGAAAGATAATCAAGGTGGGGAAAAACAGCGAGGTATTGGAACTCGCCTACGGGAAGACTCGGAAAATCGACTTAGGAGGAAAGCTGCTGCTTCCCGGCTTCATAGACACACATGAGCACTGCATCAGAAGGGGACTGCAGCTCGACTGGGTGAACTGCGCAACACCGCCTATGAAGAGCCTCAAAGACGTAGTTGATGCGCTGAAGAAAAAAGCCGAATCCAAGCCAGAGGGTGAATGGGTGATTGGCTCATGGTTCGATGAATCACAGTGGGAAGACAAACGATTCCCGACAAAACAAGACCTCGATAAAGCATCAACAAGGCACCCGATATACTTGGGTCGAGCAGGGGGACATAACGCTGTGGCAAACAGCGTCGCGTTGAAGCTCGCTGGGATCACAAAGGACACACCTCAGCCAGCCGGTGGAAACATTGAGCGAGACGAGAAAGGTGAAACAACTGGACGCCTCGATGAGATAGGGGCGATGGACAAGGTGAGGGAACTGTTCCCGACGCCTACCCCAGAAGAGGAGGTTGAGATACTCGCGGAGAACTGGCCTACACTTGAAGAGACTTACCTCAGCTGGGGACTCACAAGCATCCATGAAGCTCACATCAAGGCACCGCAGGCACTGGCTTACCAAAAGCTTGAACGGGAAAAGAAGCTCAACATCAGAATCGGGCTCATGCTGGATGGCATGACGCCCTACAAGGGATACGCCACCAGCGACCTATCAAGACAGGGCTTGAGAACCCCATTCAAGTGGAGCGACAGACTCAGAGTGGTAAGCGTCAAGGTTGGTACCGATGGCGCGATGGGAAGCCTTACCGCTGCGCTGTGGGAGGATTATTCCAATGATCCGGGAAACAAGGGGATCATAAGGTGCACGCGTGAGCAGCTGGTAGATGAGGTTACAAGATGCCACGTGGCGGGGCTGCAGGTGTGCATACACGCGATAGGTGACAGAGCGATAGACCTCTCGTTGGACGCGATAGAGGAGGCTCTCAAAGCCAAGTCTTGGCCTAATCACAGGCACAGGATAGAACACGCTGGATATGTTCTGCCGAGACAGCTTGACCGTATGAAGAAACTGGGCGTAAACATCAGCGCCTCGATAGGCTTCTGCTACCCCATCGGAGACAGCCACATAGCGGCGCTGGGACCAGACAGATTATGCGGTTATTATCCTATGAAGAGCTTCAGAGATCACGGCATAGTGGCCGCTGGAAACAGCGATGGCTTTGGCACAAGCTACGCCCTCACAGGCATATATGGCTGTGTTGCCCGCAAGTCCAAGAGTGGAAAATATCTCTGCAAAGAAGAAGCCATACCAATAATCGACGCATTGAGAGCATACACGTGGAACGCAGCATATCTGGAGGGAACCGAGGACGAGAAAGGCTCCATTGAGGCTGGTAAGTTCGCTGACTTCATTGTACTGGATAGAGACATCACGACTCTACCCCACGAGGAGATATTGAAAGCTAACGTGCTGAAGACTATAATTGATGGCGAAGTAGTCTACGAGAAGTCAGATTGATCGCTCGTAGATAGCTTCAATCACCTTCACATATTCAGAGTCCAGTCCATGCCGCTGAGCCCCTGAGAGCCTCAGCTCCACATAGCCTCGTGAAGGCGTAAAAGGACCCTGTGGCTTCGCGACCCTGTAGAGGTCAGCGTCGTGCCATTTACCGTCTTCTCCGAGAACCTTGAATGTCTCACGCCTGTACAGTCCCTGTGGGACGCTCTCCACGATATCTAGATTTTCAACTCTTCTTCTTCGCATTCATAGATGACCCCATGAACCAGTCCACGGGGTTTCTCTATGATTGTGCTTATTCCACCCTGTCTTTTTTTGCTCCAGAACCGGAACTGGACCTCAAAGTTAGGCAGATACGCCTTCATCACATATTTAGCGCTTGGTAGATACTGATGTAGAAAATCGATGTTAAGATTGGAACCATAACCGAAATGATACATAACCTGTAGAATATTCCAGTGAGTTTAAAGACATCGAGTGTTTCCTAGAGGTGGTCAAATTTGCTGTCTGAGATTAGAGAGATTATGCAGGGCAACGTGCTCGTGCTCACAATATGCAGCTCACTATGGAGAGTCAGCACAGATATAATCTGGCCATATCTCAGTCTCTACGTCATCGCGTTAGGCGGTCAATATGAAACAGTTGGACAGGTCATGGCTATAGGCAACATCGCCTCAATGCTGCTCTACCCATTGGGTGGCTACATCGCGGATTATCAGGGCAGGATCAAGATCATGGGATACATGACCTATGTCTACGCTTTCACTTTCCTCATCTTCGTATTCACGGGCAGCTGGCAATGGGTAGCAGTTGGTCTGTTCATGCAGAGCCTCGTCACATTCTACATCCCCGCAATGCAGGCCCTCATGGCTGATAGCATCCCAGCCAAGAAACGTGGAATAGGGTTCGCAGCCACAATGGCAATACCCGGAGCAGTTGGAGTAGCCTCACCCCTCATAGGAGGATGGCTCATAAACCAGATCGGCGTGAAAACCGCGGTCAAAGGACTCTATGCCATAGGTTTTTTCGTTGCGCTCATAGTAGCTACGCTTCGCTTCAAATACCTCACCGAGGTTAGGGAGAGGCAGGGACTGGGACTCAAAATCACTGTGAGGAGTGTTCCAGGACTGGTGCTTGAGTCATACCGCGATATGCTGCGCACGGTTAAGAGCGCGTCAAGGGCGCTATTGACGTACAGTGCTCTGGTCTCGGCTGCTACTTTCTTTGTCAGCATGGTTACTCCTTTCTGGATCATCAGGGCAACAGAGATCATTGGACTAAACACGTTTCAGTGGGGAAGCCTGAGTCTCTTAAACGGAACCATCAACGTGTTGCTTAGCTTCCCCGCGGGCAGAATAGTGGACAGGTTTAACAAGAGATGGGTGGCTGGGATATGCCTCATGGCATGCAGTATACCGGTCCTACTGTTCCTGAGGGCGACTACATTCACACAGGTAGCCATACTGTTAGCGGCAGCCACTATCCCGAATACTTTCATCAACCCGGTTTTTCAGACCATGTTCATAGACATGACACCACCAGAGAAACGAGGACGAATGATAGCAGCACTAGGTGGAGCAGGCATGTGGGTTACAGGCGGAGCATGGGCCACGGGCATATTCGCTATGATAAGCATCACCATAGGCACTCTTCTCAGTGGATACGTCTACAGGTACAATACCCAGCTGCCCTGGATGATACTATCTAGCGCATTAGCATTAATCGGCATCCTGATGATACTATTCGTCAAGGATGTACCCAGCGAAACAGATTAACTAAGAAGATCTATTGCCGCAGCTAAAGCTCCTATAGCAGATGTGAAACCGTCTCCACTCGAACCGATAATAGCCACATCGTTCTCCAAAGGCTTGAAGTCGGCGAGGCATTCAAGAATATCATCCTCGACCTTCTCATCGATCCCTGGAATAACCCAGACGCCATCATTGAAAACCAGAGTAGTAGCACCAGTTGCCCCATGAATCAACGCCTGATCTCTCTGCTCCACACCAAACCTAACCTTTTTCGAGACCCCGCGAACGAGAACCACCCAGTTCACCTTGTCCACTGTTATCTCGGTGCCGGGCAGCGGCTTCCATTTAATCACTGCTTCAATTGATTTCAGATACGCGGCTCCGTGGCTGCTCAGTTTAACTCCGGGTCGGCTGATTTCTATGAGCCCTTCATCCTGTAGGCGCCCCAAGATGGTTCTGATCGTTCCCTCGCCGAGCCTAAGCTCCTCTGCAAGCTGCTTTCTTCCTATTATTTGATTTTTTAGAAGTATCAAAGCATACAGTAGGTGAGCCTTTGTGAAATCCGGTGAACGCCCTGGAGCGGTCTTTGAAACAAGCTGATCGAGAAGCATGACCTGTTCCATATGTTACACTCTACTGGAAGGACGTATAAGTCCACCCAACGACATCCCCGTCGTGGAGGCTGTACTGATCTGCTCCAATTGGGCCCATCTCCCATGCTCCGTCGTAGAGGTTCCATATCCAGAAATGTGTGGTATCCTGCTCTACTCCATTCACTGAGGTTATGAAGGACCCGAAGTCTGATGTCTGGTACTCTACGTTAGTTGCAAGACCGGTTGCTTCCAGTAGGCTTGCCCCTGTCTGGATGCGTGTGTCATTATACCACACCACTGTTCCATTCCCGTAGTCTATCATTATGTCAACTAGCGCAGTGAAGTCATCCAGCTCAGTTAGAACTGTGTGATAATCTTTCTCAAGTGTGGTATACTTGTAGTTGTAGTTCAACGCCAGTGCTCCTGCTGCAATCGTGGTGCAGAGGAGAGCCGCTGCTATTAGTTTGTATGTATTCTCATTCAACATTTCTCACCATTACTTTGTTTATCGAATTAACCAATGGCATGAATCCAAAGCCGAAGAAAACCGTGTTACTTATCGTGTGGGCTAAAGTGAAGGGTGTACCGGTGATCAACGCCAACGGTATCGGTATCCCAGCGGTAAGCCCCGAGACGATGTTTGTGAACAGGTCGTATACAAAGGTCAATAGGAACCCTGTTATCGCCGCCCAGGGATCAAAACCAGAGCCTGAGGTTCTATTTGAGAATAAGCCCCCTGCTATGCCAAACATGGCTTCGCCAATCACTGTCGATATGAAGACAGGTAGGCTGAAGCCGAAGGGGTTGATGGTTCCGTATACCAGCCATATGAGTGCTCCTGTGAATGCGCCTAGCCATGAGCCCATCATGTATCCGCTTGTGAATACTATGAGGTCCATTAGTTTGACGTTTAATGTGCCGATCATGAGATAGTTCGTGGCTATGGCTGTGGCTGCGAGCACTGCTATTAGACTGATTTTCTGTGGGGTTAATTTCGGCTGATCCAAACTAATATTGGATGGATCATCCAACCAATAAAACGTTTCGATCCAAACCCCAATAAAAGACCCAAACAGAATAAGGGAGATGATCCAATACTACGAAGCCCCAGACATACAACATAGAATCGCGACCATCGTAGACATATTGAGATTCGACCACGTAGACATCAAACATCTACACTGCATCAGGAGCAGGGGCAGCGAGAGCAAAAGGACCATAGCGAGAATTCATGGACTCGGTAGAATCTGGCAGGAAGCCCTCCAAATGGAGCCAACATACGTCATAGAAGTCATCCATGAGCAATTTGATTACTATCCTCCCGCGGCACAGGATCGGACACTTATACATGAGTTGATGCACATCCCCCAAGCGGCAAAAGGGGGCTTCAGACATCATAAAGACCACGTAACCCGCGAAAACGTTGACACATGGTACAAGCGCTATGTGCAGCGACGCAGGGAACTGGGGCTCGACAAAGTATAAAGAAAGCCAAGTCCTCTGAATATCGATGTACCCTAAGCCAATGACGTATACCGTGGAGAAAAATTCGACGCTAAGGGAGTTTATATCAACACTTGGGAAACATACACTGTACGCCTATGACAGACGAGTCATAGGAGTGGTCGTGAACGAGAAGAAGCTCTGGGACTCAGCAAAGCTGAAGCCAGGGGATAAGGTAACCATCTTCCCAATCATTGTGGGGGGCTAGCCAGTCTTATCGGGATGAGGTCGCCGTTCTTGTTGTAAGCGGCTGCTCTAGGCTTATCATAAGGTGGACCGAGGAGCATCATTATTCGTCCATAGAAGTTATGGAAGTCAGCCGTCGATGGCCTCAGAACCCCGCTGGGGTGGCTGTGCGCGGTGCCCATTATCGTGAAGTCAATGGGTAGCATGTAGGTCGGGAAAGAAGCGAAACCCCTCCCCCCTGAGCCAAAGGGGGGCAGTAGGAAATCAGTTATGTGAAAGTCGTCTCCTTCTCGGCTCCCCCTGAGTAATACTATGATCTCGTTGGGGTGGTTGTTCTTGGCGAATTCTTGCATCGCCATAAAGACTTCTTGGTCTATGATTATCACTTTTTTTCGCCTACTGGAGCCGATGGTTGAGTTTTTCTCCACCATATTAGGCCAGTTGATGGTCTTTGGGGTCCATGTTTGACTTTGTGTGGTATGCTTTGTTTATAAAGTAGATCAGTTTTATGGCTCATATTGATGGCTATAAATTGATAGTATTATGTTAATACATGTTCAGTTTATTGCTTGTAGTTAACATGAATGAGTGCTGAAGAAACGTGTGTAAACTCTGAGATAACAATTGTTAACGATATGTATTACTGATCGATATTATCGGTATTCAACATAGATAGATAACTGTAAACCAGATCATATAGATCAAGAAGATGAATCAACAGACAATAACCTTCGCCATAAACTGGATATTACTCATGGCACCGCTCATCAAGTGGTGGGCCAAGACCATGCTCCTATCAAGATAACTTATTTCACCAATAAAAGGAGAAAGGGTTTCTACCCTATCCTTGGTTTACAGAGAATCTCCAATACCTTGATGTCAAAGAACCTGTGAGTGTTTACAGGGAGAATCACGACGGCTGTATCTGCTCCTCCGCCGCTGCCAGCTACTGCGATACATGGGACATCAGCCTTGA